>JBGQKF010000071.1:0-12556 GCA_041499435.1 Gammaproteobacteria bacterium | reverse complement strand
TAAGCAAGCTGCGCGACGAAGAAAAGTACGACGACATGGCGGCGCTGCAGCGGCAGATTGCGCGCGACGCTGAAGCCGCAAGAGCCTATTTCGCGATGCGCCGCCGCTTACATCGCTAGAACTTCTGCAACCGATTTTTCTGACTTCGCAACCTCGAGCTCCAGGCGATGGCCGACTACAAGAACACGCTGAACCTGCCCGAAACCACCTTCCCGATGAAAGGCGATCTCGCGCGCCGCGAGCCCGAGCGCGTCAAGCAGTGGCAGGAGTCGCGGCTTTATCAGCGCATCCGCAGCCGCTTCGCGGGCCGGCCAAAGTTCGTGCTGCACGATGGTCCGCCCTACGCTAACGGCGACATCCACATCGGCCACGCCGTCAACAAAGTGCTGAAGGACATCGTGGTCAAGAGCAAGAGCCTCGCCGGGCTGGACTCGCCTTATGTGCCGGGCTGGGACTGCCACGGGCTGCCGATCGAGCATCAGGTGGAAAAGCTGCATGGCAAGAACATTGCTCCGTCCGCGTTCCGCGAGCTGTGCCGGGAGTATGCCCGCACGCAGGTGGATCGCCAGCGCCGCGATTTCATTCGCCTCGGCGTACTGGGCGACTGGGACGATCCGTATCTCACGATGAACTATCTTACCGAAGCGGATACCGTTCGCTCACTCGGAAGGATCCATGCGCGCGGATTTCTGTATCAGGGCGCCAAGCCGGTGCATTGGTGCATCGATTGCCGCTCCGCGCTGGCTGAAGCGGAGGTCGAATACGAGGACCGCACTTCTCCGGCCATCGATGTGGCGTTCCCGTTCATCGATCTGAAGCAGCTTGCGCGTCCATTCGGTTACACGCATCTTTACGAGCCGGCCTATGCCGTGATCTGGACGACGACGCCGTGGACGCTGCCTGCGAATCAGGCGGTGAGCGTGCATCCGCAGTTCCACTACAACCTGGTGCGAACCCCTAGGGGCCTGCTGGTGCTTGCCGAAGATCTGCGCGAAGCCTGCCTGCAGCGCTATGGATTGAACGGCGAGGTGCTCGGCACCGCGCGTGGCCAAACGCTCGAGCTTCTCGAGCTTGCGCATCCGCTATATGACCGCAAAGTTCCGATCGTGGTGGGCGAGCATGTGACGCTCGATGCGGGTACCGGGCTGGTCCATACCGCGCCGGCGCACGGATTGGAAGATTTCGCCGTCGGCACCAAGTACAACCTGCCGGTCGATAATCCGGTGGATGACGACGGCCGCTTCCTGCCGAGTACCGCGCTGGTGGGTGGCTTGAGCGTCTGGGAAGCCAACGAAGTCGTCATCAAAGCGCTCGCGGAGGATAATCTGCTGCTCAAGCGCGAAACCATCACGCACAGCTACCCGCATTGCTGGCGGCACAAGACGCCGATCATCTTTCGCGCTACGCGGCAATGGTTCATCGGCATGGATTCCAATCACCATCCCGGCGGCGGGCCGCTCCTGCGGGAGGTCGCGCAGCAAGCTGTGGCGCACACTGAATTCTTCCCCGGCTGGGGCCGCGCTCGATTGCAAGGCATGATCGATAACCGGCCCGACTGGTGCGTATCGCGACAGCGGAACTGGGGCACGCCGATGGCATTGTTCGTGCATCGTGAAACCAGCGAGCTGCATCCGCGTACTCTCGAGCTGATCGAGCAGGTTGCGCAGCGCGTGGAGGAACAGGGGATCGAAGCGTGGTTCGGCATGGATGCGGCCGAGCTGCTCGGCGAGGAAGCGCAGGTGTATCGCAAAGTGCCCGACACGCTGGACGTGTGGTTCGATTCCGGCACGACGCACGCGAGCGTGCTGGAGCGCCGGCCGGAGCTCGCCAAGCCCGCGGATCTGTACCTGGAAAGCACGGATCAACACCGCGGCTGGTTTCAAGCGTCGCTGCTGACCGGCTGTGCCATCGACGGCCGCGCGCCCTACCGCCAGCTGCTGACGCACGGGTTCGTGATCGACGGCGAAGGCCGCAAGATGAGCAAGTCGCTCGGCACGGGCATGGCTCCGCAGGAGGTCTCCGGCACGCTCGGGGCCGAGATCCTGCGTCTGTGGGTAGCCAGCACCGACTATTCCGGGGAGCTGTCGATCTCGCAGGAGATCCTGAAGCGCGTGGTCGAGATGTACCGGCGCATTCGCAACACGCTGCGCTTTTTGCTCGCCAACGTGTCCGATTTCGATCCGGCGCGCGACAGCGTTCCGGCGGAGCGCTGGATCGAGCTCGATCGCTATGCGCTTGCCATGGCACACGAGCTGCAGGCCGCCGTACTGCACGACTACGGTCGCTACGAATTTCACTTCGGCGTGCAGAAGCTGCACAGCTTCTGCGCCGAGTTCCTGAGCGCGTTTTATCTCGATATCCTCAAGGATCGGCTGTACACCAGCGCGGCCGCGAGCCCTGCGCGGCGTTCGGCGCAAACCGCGCTGTTTCATATCACGCACAGCCTGCTGCGCTTGTTCGCGCCGGTGTTGAGCTTCACCGCCGACGAAGCCTGGGAGCACTTCGCCCGCATCCGCGGCGACAGCATCTTCCTGCACGATGCCTATGCATTGCCGCAGGTCGGCGATACGGCCGAGCTTACGCAGCGCTGGAGTCTGGTGCGCGAGGTGCGTTCGCAAGTGCAAAAGGAGCTGGAGGCCCTGCGCGTACAAGGCGCCATTGGTTCCGCGCTGGCCGCTGAAGTGGAAGTGCGTGCAACCGGCGATCGCTTCCACGCGCTTGCGTCACTGGGCAACGACCTGCGTTTTGTCTTCATCACCTCGGAGGCCCACGTGAGCCGGGTGGAGAGCGCCGATCAGGAGCGCATCACGGTCAAGGCCAGCGCACATGCCAAATGCCCACGCTGCTGGCATTACCGTGCCGACGTCGGCGCTGATGCGGCCCATCCCGAGCTGTGCGGCCGTTGCGTGGCGAATCTGTATGGCACAGGGGAGCCACGCAGCCATGCGTGATCGTCTGTTCGCGCGCTGGTGGGCGTGGCTCGTGGTGAGCGCCGGCGTGGTGGCACTCGATCAGCTGAGCAAGCACGTGGTGCAGCAGAGCGTGCCGTTCGGATCACCTACGCGGGTCACGCCGTTCTTCGACCTGGTGCTGGTCTACAACCCCGGCGCCGCGTTCAGCTTTCTGAGCACTGCGCCCGGCTGGCAGCGCGAGCTGTTCATCGTCATCGCGGCCGTGGCGAGCGTGCTCATCGTGTTCCTGCTGCGCCGGAATGTCGCGGACCGCTTGTTCTGCTTTGCCTTGAGTCTGATACTGGGTGGTGCGTTGGGAAATCTCATCGATCGCATACTACTGGGGGCGGTCGTGGATTTTCTGCACTTCCATGTTGCCCAATATTACTGGCCGGCGTTCAACCTGGCCGATAGCGCCATCACCTGCGGTGCGGCGCTCTTGATCTGGGACAGCCTGCGGCGCTCCAAGGCCAAGCCCGAGCCGCAATGATTGGGCACCCGCAACGACCGAGAGATCTGGCGCCTGAGTACGCGATCATTTCATAGAAACAAGAACCGACAACGCCTCGACTGCGATCATTCAATATGCGTGTCATCCTTTCTCAGCCGCGCGGCTTTTGCGCCGGTGTCGACCGTGCCATCGAGATCGTGCAGCGAGCGCTGCAGGTGCATGGCTCGCCGATCTATGTCCGACATGAGGTCGTGCACAACAAGTACGTCGTCGACGATCTGCACGCGCAGGGGGCGGTGTTCGTCGAGGACCTGTCCGAAGTGCCCGCAGGGGGCACCGTCGTCTTCAGCGCCCACGGCGTGTCCCAAGCCGTCCGGCAGGATGCGGAGGCGCGGGGCCTGCGCGTTTTCGACGCCACCTGCCCGCTGGTGACGAAAGTGCACGTCGAAGTCGCGAAGATGCGCGAGCAGGGACGCGAGATCATCATGATCGGCCATCGCGGCCATCCCGAGGTCGAAGGCACCATGGGGCAGTCCCGGGGCGGGATGTACCTGGTCGAAACCCCCGAAGATGTCGCAAGTTTGCAAGTAAACAACGAGCAGCGCCTGGCGTTCGTGACGCAGACGACGTTGTCGGTCGATGACGCAGCTCAAGTGATTCGCGCGCTGCGTACACGCTTCCCCGGCATCGTCGGCCCGAAGAAAGACGACATCTGCTATGCCACCCAGAACCGTCAGGACGCGGTCAAGGCGCTCGCCTCGCAATGCGACGTCGTAATCGTTGTGGGCTCGCTCAACAGCTCCAATTCCAACCGCCTGCGCGAGGTCGCGGAAAACTTGAGTCTGCCTGCCTACATGGTCGATACCGCGGAGGACCTGGACCCGCGCTGGGTGCTCGGGAAGAAGCGGGTCGGAGTGACCGCGGGTGCGTCGGCCCCCGAGGTCCTCGTGCAGGGCGTGATCGAGCGCTTGCGCGAGTTGGGCGCAACCGAAGTAACCGAGATGGAGGGCATCGCCGAGACGGTCGTGTTCCCGCTGCCCAGGAAGCTGGTGACGGTGGAATAGGCGGCTCGATTACCAGAAATGAAAACGTGCCCCCAGGGGGCGCGTTCGACGGGTCGGTGTGATTATACGTTTGGCATGAGGCGGCGAGCTTGCGTTCGCTACAGAGCTAAACTGATCAAATCGCGATCACCGCGTGCACGATCGATACCGAATTGCGCGGACCGACCACCTTCGCGGTAATGCGATAGTAGAGCTGGGGCGTGCCGCACTCGCCGTTCTGACAGGGGATGCCCGGGTTGACCGCCATGCTGTTGCCCGAATTGTTGCCGGTGGGGACCGTCATGTGGCATTGATTGTTACCGCCGTTGTAGGGAAGATTGCCAATTGAGCACATATGGGCCGACTACCGATGTAGTCGAGATTTCCCCCGGCACGCTGGCGCCTGCGCGCGACAGCGTGCTTGCTCAATCTTATTTATCCGGCTCGCACGTTTTCAACTGGACGCGGATGACGGGGTTGACTGCGCCGGTTGCGACTTAAGTAGATCGAAGCCTCAGCAGGTGCCGTTCTTGGTCCTGGTCCAGCAATTCGTCGACGGCACGGTCCAACCCGACGGAACGGCGGTTGTCACTCGGACGTTCTGTTCGTTGATCGTGAACCCGAACCCCGCGGTGCCTTTTGCCGCAATGCCAGTGGCCGTGACGGTATAGGTGGTGGCGGTCAGGTTGCTGCAGGCGTAAGTGAAGTTGTCGCCGCTCGGCGGAGGCGCGACAGTGCCGTTCGTGCACGCTCCGACATAGGTACGCAGGTCCTGATAGAACTGCTCTATCTTGACGCGCTGAGAGCCCAGAACCGAGTAAGCCTCCGCCAGCCTGCCGCGGGTGACGTAGTCGCGATAGGCCGGCAAAGCGATGGCGGAGAGAATGCCCATGATTCCTACGACGATCAGCATCTCTATCAGCGAAAAACCATTGAACCGTTTCATGCAGTGCTCCTTTTCCTGGCAGGCGAAATCTAGTAAGCAAGATCCGTTGGCCGCAAAAACAGCCGATGAAAGGTAGCGGCAGCGGAATGAGCGGCCGCCTTGCGGGTCCCGCCCGACCAGCCGAATCAAAGCTTTAACACATGGCTAAGTGCTGCAAGGCTGCCGCAAGACCGATGCCAGCGGCGCGTTGCGTGACAAATCCGCGCGCTTTGGCTGGTCAGGTTGTTGCATCCTCCGTCACCAGGACGAGGCCGTTATGCCGAGGATAGGAATTAGACACAGTCCAGAGGTGGCCCTATAATCCATTTTCGTGATGAGCCAACGCCCCTATTCCAAAGATGATCTCGCCGATCGACTGCGTTCGTGTGGAATCAATCCCACGCGCCAGCGCATCGAGATAGCACACGCCCTTTTCTCGCGGTATGAGCACCTGTCTGCCGATCAGGTGCTCGCGATCGTCAATCAGCGCCAGCCGGAAACTTCGCGCGCGACGGTATACAACACACTCAATCTGTTCGTGGAGACGAAGCTGATCCGCGAAGTCATCGTCGACCCGGACCGCGTGTTCTACGATCCCAACACGGCGCCGCACTACCATATCTACAACGTCGAAACCGGCGAGCTGACCGATATCGATGCACAGGATGTGCGCATCGAAGGGCTGCCGGAACCGCCCCCTGGCATGGTGACCGAAGGCATGGACATCATCATCCGCGTGCGCAGCGGCAGGGCGGCCTGATGCGGCGCTTATCCAGGTTAGCCTTCAGCGTCCGGCAAACTTCGCCGGGCGCTTCTCCAGAAACGCTTTGACCCCTTCCTGGAAATCCGCGCTGTGCCCGGCACGTCGTTGCAGTGAGGCTTCCAGTGCGAGCTGCTGCTCGAGCGTATTGGCTGGCGATGCGTAGAGCGCCTGCTTGATCAGTCCGTAAGCGAGCGTCGGCCCGGCTGCAAAGCGTTGTGCCAGTTCGCGCGCGGTGCTCGCAAGCTGATCGTCGTCGACGCATTTCCAGATCAATCCCCACGCCGCCGCCTGCTCTGCGCTGACCGGCTCCGTGGTGAGCGACATTCCCATCGCGCGCGCCATCCCGACCAGGCGAGGCAATACATAGGTGCCGCCGGCATCGGGAATCAGACCGATGCGACTGAAGACTTCGATGAAGCTCGCTGAACGTGCTGCAACGACGATGTCACAGGCGAGCGCGAAGTTGCAACCGGCGCCGGCCGCTACACCGTTTACCGCGCAGATCACGGGAAAGGGCAGCTCGCGCAGGCCTTTCACCAGCGGATTGTAATTGCTCTCCAGCGTGGAGCCGAGGTCGAACGGACCGCTGCCGTCCTTCATCACGCGCTCACTGAGGTCCTGCCCTGCGCAAAAACCCCGGCCATTGCCGCTGATGAGCAGCGCACGCACACTTGCGTCCGCGCGCAGCCGGTGCATCGCCTCGCGCAATTCCTCATGCATCGGCCCCGTGAAGGCGTTGAGCTTATCCGGGCGATTCAAGGTGAGCGAGGCGACCCCGCCGTCGATCTCGAATAGAATGGTCTCGAAGGGCATTGCAGCAATCCTCTTGATGTGTAGCGCCGCATCGCAGCCGTTATGGCAGGCGGTCGCGCTGCCGATGGCTGGGAAATCGGAAAAGGAAGATACACCTTATGGCCTACGAAAACATCCTGGTCGAGACCCGCGGCAAAGTTGGGCTCATCACTCTGAACCGCCCGCAGGCGATGAACGCGCTCTCGCCCGCGTTGATGCGCGAGGTTGGCGCGGCGTTGACTGTGTTTGAAGCCGACGACGCGATCGGCGCGATGGTGTTGACCGGCAACGAAAAGGCCTTCGCTGCCGGCGCCGACATCAAGGCGATGAAAGACTGGGGCTACATGGACGTGTACAAGGCCGACTACATCACTGCAGAATGGGAGATGATCGCCCGCTGCCGCAAGCCGGTGATTGCGGCTGTCGCCGGATATGCGCTCGGCGGCGGCTGTGAAGTGGCGATGATGTGCGATTTCATCCTCGCTGCGGACAATGCGAAATTCGGTCAGCCGGAGATCAACCTCGGCATTCTGCCGGGTGCCGGTGGTACGCAACGGCTGCCGCGTTTCGTGGGCAAAGCGAAGGCGATGGAGATGGTGCTCACCGGGCGGATGATGGATGCGTCGGAGGCCGAACGGTGCGGATTGGTCAGCCGGGTCATCCCGGCAGACCAGTTGCTCGAGGAAGCGATCAAAACGGCGCAGAAGATTGCGGAACTGAGTCTCCCGGTGGTGATGATGGCCAAGGAATCGGTCAACCGTGCCTTCGAGACCACGCTGAGCGAGGGGGTGCGGTTCGAGCGCCGTTTGTTCCACTCCTGCTTCGGTATCGAGGATCAGAAGGAGGGGATGGCGGCCTTCGTGGAAAAGCGCAAACCGGCCTTCAGGAACCGTTGAGGCTTGCCGAGTTGTAGGCTTGCCGAGTTTGCGGCCATTGCCGCAGGCGCATATAATTCCCCGCCCTTGAGCCATGCAATGCGCTGATGTAGCTCAGTTGGTAGAGCAACTGATTCGTAATTACGCGGTTGGCCTTTCTAGAATTCAGATAAGGGCTTAAATTAGAACGTGATTTACTCTAGTCTTTCAAACTCAGAATCAGAAAATAGGCCCCAGAGTAGGCAGGCTGCTTTAGCTCAGTTGGTAGAGCAACGCATTCGTAATGCGTAGGTCCTCAGTTCGAGTCTGAGAAGCAGCACCAGAGTTTAGTATGGAGCCACCGCCAAGGCTGCAGAAGTGCAGCTTTTTTCATTTTAGGCAATGTGGCATCGGCAAATGTCTCCCTTTCTTGGGTTGGACGGACATGCTATTAACCTGCACAGAAACAAGATAGCCAAGTATGGTCGCGACCTCCAACTATTAATGATCCTGTAGGTTTGAGCAAGCCCTATCACTTGGCTGAGAGCAGGGATGAAGTGGCGAGATCAGCCGCTGATGCGCCCGGTCCACAGTTGGGATACGGTGAGGCGCTCGATAACCGACGTCGGCGTTGTGAATCATGGCATCGAATGCTCCGAGCTGGTTTACCCGTGCGGCGGTTTTCGCTCCCAGGAACTGCAGCGACCGACTCTGCCGTCGGCATCTCGTTGCGAGCGTGGAGAACGATCCCATGGCCATCGCTGACCAGCAGCTCGGCGGCCATCCGTCCGGGATCGTCTGCGGCGCCGGTAATGAAGATACGAGACATGACGACTCCTGATGGAATGTTAGACTCGCGGCCAGTGGTCCACACCGCGCTTCAACCAGCGACGCGTACCACCACGTGTCGCTCGTCCGCGCTCAGAATGAGGAGTTGCGCGCCAGCTGGACAAATAGACGTTTCATGCCATTGACGCGCCCGAGATAGGCGCGCACGTCGTGATCACCACATCGCTGGCCGGGGGTCAATCGAAAGCCGCGCTTGGCGTAGATTTCGCCCGCCCCAGCGCCGCACAGGTGAATTACGGCAGCAAGGTCTTGTTTGTGCTGCAGCGTGGAGGAAGCAATCCCCTGACGTTTGAGCGTTGCCGCGACGCCGCGATCTAGGTGCGTCGCCGTGAGCTCAACAGCATGGCTGGGCACGACGCGAGAGTAGAGACCATCGAACCAGCAGAAGCCGAGTCCGCGCCCAAGATCGTCCTCGCGGGCGGCAGGTTCATACAGGCATTCGTGCCTCGTCTGGGCGAACGTCGCATCGGTAATCTGGTACATGCCAACTGCGCTGGAAGCCGGTCGATAAAGCCCGAAGGGATGCCATGTCAGATGCCATTTCCAGTAGGTGTGCGCGAGAGGGTTGCCCGCACCCTCGACTTGGGCAAGTGCGGCCAGAAGCTCAGGGGCGATGACGGCGGTGGCGTATTTGCGGAAGTGTGGCTCATATTCCCGCCACGTCTGCGAAGGCGTTTTGCTGAGCGTACTGCTTACCGGAAAGAGCAACTCGGTCGGTTTGTGGACCGCATGGTACACCCAGTTAGCTACAGCCCACAGCCCCAAGGAAATGATCCCGCCGGCGACGAGGTGCAGCACGAACGGCGTGGCCCGCAGTGCCCGAAGCGCATGCGCGCGGGGGCGAAGACGCGGGACGCGGTGCCGGCGCATCATGCGGGACCTGGTTCTCGCGGTGCAGGATGAATGGGACATGAACACGGTGCGGCTTATGGTGTATTGCGCGTACCGGATCAATGTTGACGGGTACGCCGATTCGTGTAACCCACCTCGAGGGCTTTTTCCGGCTAAACGAGGTGACACCTTAGCGCGGAGCCCTGAGCAGCGCAATTCCTCCAGACTGGTCAGAATCGGATCGGCGCCAACAACCGGATCCTTGGTAGTCAGATTGGGTGGATATGTCGGTGGTCCGAGGTCGGCCATAAGCCGACTGTCGGAGCTGCCGCAGAGATTTCCGCAAAGCGGACCGTCGCGCTTGACGGAGAACGAGACCGTTTGCTGACAGCGTGACTTGCGGCAAAGTCGGACGGATGACTGCTTCGCGCTGGCGCAAATGCAATATGAGTTAGATCGAGCCTTCGCCCTGGCGGCGCGTCACCTCTCACGAAGGCGAGCAAATCGCACGCATGGAGAAAGGAGCTCGCCTCCGGACCCGCTTGAGATCCTCGAAGCGGGTGAAGGTCGCGAGCCCCTCCGTGCCCATGGCGCTTACGCCGCAACGGTGCTTACGGCATTTGCAGCCGTACGGACCACGTCAATCACGAACTTGGGCTGGGACAGCATGGGGACGTGGCTGCTATCGGTCTCGTAGGTCTTGGCGCCCATACGCTTCGCTACGAAGCGTTGCAGCTCAGGGTGCACGGTGCGATCGTTCTTTGCCACGATGTACCAGCTTGGGTTTCGACCTCCAGGCGGTGCCTTCAATTTTCTGGTCAAAGAGGTCCGCGACTGGCGCGGCGTGCGTTGCCCAGACGACCTTCTGCTCCGGCTCGGGCAGGTCTCCGGCGAAGCATTCCACGCCTTTCGGCTTCATCCAGACGCGCCCGTCGGCGATTTCGATGTGGGAGAAGACATCTGTGACGGGAAACTGGTTCTGCTGGCTTTGTGAGGTCTCGTTGCCGTCTGGGGCGAGTGCGGCGATATAGACCAATCCGGCAACGCGCTCATCGGTCCCCGCGGCTGTGATCAAGGTTCCGCCATACGAGTGACCGACGAGCACGATTGGGCTGCTAACCCGCCCCAGCACGCGGATGACTGTGGCTACGTCACCCTTGAGGCTATCGAGGCCGTGCTGGGCGCATATCACCTCGTGTCCCTCCGCCTGAAGAGTCGGGATCACCTTGCTGAAGCATGATCCATCAGCCCAGAGCCCATGGGCGAACACGATGCTAGGTTTGGTCTTGCTAGTGGATGCCATATTGAAGTTCCTCCTCGAACACAGGTTAACGAAGTCCCTGCCCAACCAATAATAGGCACGGCAGTCAGGGGAATCGGTACTTTTCCACTCAAGGGTCGATATGGATTTGCACCGTTCGTTGTCCGAGAGCAAGAAGACGACAAAAAAGGCAAGGACAAGCCGAGATGCCGATTCTCTTCATCATCAGCTGCAGCGAACTAGTACGTTGTGCTAAGCAGATTCGGGTCGACCTTGCCTCTCAAGCGCTTCGCGAGCTCAGCCGCGAACAGCACGACGATTTGGAGCGGCCGATGGTACAAGCGAATGCTTTGGACAAGTCCGGCTTCGTTGCGCGTGAGGATTGTGGTGCCCCCGACATCCTTACCAAAAGCTTCGCCTTCCCACTCGAGATACGTCTTAAGACCATCTACCGTCTCATTCGTAAAGACCAGCGATTCGTACATGCCGACCGTGGTCGCGGCGAAGAAGGACTCAATCGCTTCTACTCCGACGCAGGGCCCATTCAACACTGACGTTTCGAGCACGGGATTTGAGGCAAAAGCCGCAGCGAATTCCTTAGTCCCATTTCTTCTTACGATGGCCCTCCAGTCTTCGCCCGGTCTGCGAGGTAAGTACTCAGATGACATGGCATTCCCTGAAGTCAGGACGGTTGCCCTGCCCGTAGCGCCCCGCTATCGTCAGCAGGCGCAGTTCTCGGACGGGCTCTCGTGCTCATCACCTGGATCAGGCGAACTCCGCGGCTACATGACGGAGGCAAATCCGAACTTGCCGTTCGAATTCCTCCACTGCTCGCGTGGTGGAATCGCTTCCAGCGTGTCCCAGTGCTCAGCGATCTTGCCGTTCTCGATTCGATAGAGGTCGTAGTAAGCCGTCGGCTGACCGCCGAAGGTGCCCTCCGCGATGACGAGCACGAAG
Source organism: Gammaproteobacteria bacterium (assembly GCA_041499435.1). Classification (GTDB taxonomy): domain Bacteria; phylum Pseudomonadota; class Gammaproteobacteria; order Burkholderiales; family SHXO01; genus SHXO01. The sequence goes on along the minus strand of JBGQKF010000071.1, from coordinate 879 downwards.
CTGCCTTCGCCGAGGATCTTGTGCACGCGGTCGTAGTGCACCGCATGCCCTTCCTTTGCGAGTGCCTGCAGGCCGGCCGCAAGCCCGGTGAGCTGATCCGCCACCCACGGATTGTGCTGAATGTAATTGATGCCGTCGAAGTACACTGGAAACTTCTCACGCCGGCGATTGAACACGATGTCGTCCATATACGCATGCATCAGCGCCTTGTTCGCCGCAGCCTTGTCGAGATCCGTCGACTGCGTCGGGCCGTCGATCATCGTGTGGCCGCTCGGACTCGGCTTCGCCGCAGTCTCCTGCAGGTTGTCCCAGTGCTCGACGATCTTGCCGTCCTCGTAGCGGAACACGTCAAAGCCGATCTTCGGACCGAAGAAGTCGTATTCGGTATGGATGAACTCGAAGTCGCCATCCTCGAAGGTACGCACTGTGTTGACTCTCGCGCCCCCTTCGGCAGCGACGCGAACAGCACCCCAAGCCCCGCCATGCCGTCGCCAACGGCGAGATTGTGCTGGATGTACTTGGTCGGATTGATGTACTCAAGCGGCTTGGGATCGCCAGTCTCCAGGCTCTTGAGAAGATCGACGACTTGCTGTTTGCGAGTGGACATGTCGGCTCCGTCGTTGGCAGTTTCCGGGTTCGCGCCGTAGACACTAAGCGCTATTACGCCGGCTACGATGCCGGTCCCAAGCTGATGCATGAGGTTCATGTGCACTAGTCTACGGTTGTGAATACCGTCCAAAGTTAACTGACCCCCGGCAAAGCCGGGGGCCTATTGGGTGAGCGCCTCAAAGGCGCCCTACCCCGTGAGCCGCCTGGAGGCGGCTGCTTCACACGCCTAGTTTCATTTGGTCCAGTCGCTCATCCTCATGCTCTTGATTT
>JBGQKF010000070.1:0-12715 GCA_041499435.1 Gammaproteobacteria bacterium | reverse complement strand
CTGGAGCGGGAAACGAGGCTCGAACTCGCGACCCCAACCTTGGCAAGGTTGTGCTCTACCACTGAGCTATTCCCGCGCGAAAACGAAACGTGAATTATAGGGAGCCAAGCTCAGGTGTCAAGGTAACCAATCGCCCGACAGGTAACCAATCGCCCGCGAAACATAAACCGTGACGAGTTCAGTCCCCGCGGCCAAGCACCAGCGGCAGCGCCATCTTCAAATAGTAGATCATCGACCACAGCGTCAGCACCGCTGCCATATAGATGAGCAGCGTCCCGAGCTTCTGCGTATCTACGATCCCGAACAGCATCGAATGGTAGAGCAGCAGCAGAATCGCCACCATCTGAGACGCCGTCTTGACCTTGCCCAGGAAGTTGACCGCAATGCTGCGGCTCTTGCCGATTTTCGCCATCCACTCGCGCAGCGCTGAGATTGCGATCTCGCGTCCGATGATGATTACCGCGATCGGGGCACCTACGCGCGCCAGCCACACGAGCAGGATCAAGGCAGCGGCAACCATCAGTTTGTCTGCCACAGGATCGAGAAACGCGCCGAAGGCCGAGGTCTGGTTCAGCGTGCGAGCCAGGTAGCCGTCGAGCCAATCGGTTATCGCCGCCACCGCGAACAGGATTGTCGCGGTGAGATTTTTCTGCGGCCCGGAAAGCCAGGTGTCGGGAAAATAGAATACGACCAGAAACACCGGGATCAGCAGTATCCGCAGCCAGGTCAGCAGATTGGGTACATTGAAGGGCATCAGTGCAGCCGCTCATGTATGCGTTCGGCGAGCGCGCGGCTCACACCGGCTACCTGGCTGATCTCATCGACGCTCGCGGCAATGAGTCCCTTCAATCCGCCGAAATGCGACAAGAGCTTCTGCCGCCGCTTGGGTCCGATGCCGTCGATGCCCTCCAGTACCGAAGTGCGCCGCGCGCGGGCGCGGCGGGTGCGATGGCCGGTAATCGCGAAACGGTGCGCCTCGTCGCGGATCTGCTGGATCAGGTGCAGGCCGGGATGATCGGGCGGGAGCCGCAGCGGCTCGTCGCGGCCAGGGATGATCAACTGCTCGAGCCCGGGCTTGCGCTCTTCGCCCTTGGCCACGCCCACGATCGCCACAGATCCGAGCCCCAGTTCCTCGAGCACCTCGCGTGCCTGCGTGACCTGACCCTTGCCGCCGTCGATGAGGACGAGATCCGGAAGCTTGCCCTCACCGGCCACCACTTTGCGATAGCGGCGATCGAGCACCTGGCGCATGGCGCCATAATCGTCGCCCGGCTCGATGCCTTGCACGTTGAATCTCCGGTACTCGCTTTTCTTCATGGCCGCGTCGTCATAAACGACGCACGATCCCACGGTGGCCTCGCCGAAGGTGTGACTGATATCGAAGCACTCGATACGCCAAATGGTGATCGGAAACGCCAGCGCCTGCTGCAAAGCCTGCAGCCGCGCTTCCTGCGTCGCATGCGTCTGCACCGCTTGCACGATCGCCATGCGTGCGTTGGACTCGGCCATCGCCAACCACACGCGGCGCTCGCCAGCGACCGCCGAGGCGATCTGCACGGCGCGTCCCGCCTGCGCGCTCAGCAGTTGCTCGAGCGGCTGTGCCTCGATGGTGCGATTCACCAGAATCAGGGCCGGCGCTTCGCGATTCAAATAGTGCTGGCCGATGAAGGCCTCCAGCGCCTGGACCTCATCGTAGCCTTCACCGTGCTCCGGGAAAAAAGTCTTGTCGCCCCGGTGCTGACCCGCCCGGATGGTGACTAGATTGACGGCCATAAGTCCTGAATCCACGGCAATCGCCACGATATCGACATCGCGCCCCTTGTCACTGCTCACGAATTGCCGGTGACGCACAGCGCGCAGTGCACGAACCTGATCCCGGTACGTGGCCGCGGCTTCGTAGTGCTGATTCTCCGCCGCCTCCTGCATGCGCAACTCGAGCTTCTGCAGAACTTCGTCGTCGCGCCCGAGCAGGAACAGCTCAGCGTTACGCACATCTTCTGCATAACTCGCAGGATCCGCCCAGTCAACGCAAGGGGCCGTGCAACGCTTGATCTGGTACAGCAGGCAAGGCCGCGAACGGTTGCTAAACACGGTATCTTCGCAGGTGCGGATGCGAAACACCTTCTGCATGAGCTGAATGCTCTCGCGCACAGCGCCCGCGCTGGAGAACGGACCGAAGTAACGGTTGACCTTATCCAGCGCGCCCCGGTGGAAACCAAGCCGGGGAAACGCGTGCCCGGTGATGACCAGATAAGGGTAGGACTTGTCGTCCCGATACAGAATGTTGTAGCGGGGCGAGAAGGTCTTGATCAGGTTGTTTTCGAGCAGCAGCGCTTCCGGCTCAGAGCGCGTGACCGTGGTTTCGATCGCTCGCACTTGCGCGACCATCCGTTGAATGCGTACGTCCAACGAGCCCACTTTCTGGAAGTACGAGGCTACGCGCTTTTTGAGATCGCGCGCCTTGCCGACATAGAGCACCTCCCCCGCCTCGTTCAGCATGCGGTACACGCCGGGCAGATGCGGCAAACCAGCCACGGTCTCCGACAGATCGCGAGCTTGGCCAGACGGTAGCTGCGATACCGGCTCCTGAACCGTCCCGACGGCGCCATGCCGCACATGAGCTGGGAGCTTGGTCATCGTTGAATTTCAGCGCGCATGAGCCGCTTGTAAGGCGTCGCGAACCACGTATGGGGAGAGGGTCGGCGCCCGAACGTGCATAAGCTCAGGCGGCCGCGATTATTATAACGACTGCACTGGCGCCGATGGAAATGAAGCCTGCCCAGCCACAGTATCAGACGGTTTTTCTGCATACCAATGAGGTAAAATGCCGCCTTTTTCACTGGAATCGAGTCCCCTAGATGGCAAAAGTCCTGGCAACCGAAATCCGCGCGGGTAACCTGCTCGAGTGGGACAAACGCGTCTGGCGCGTCCTCAAGTCCTACCACGTACACGTGGGCGGACGCGGCGGAGCGTTCATGCAGGTGGAGATGAAGGATATCGAGTCGGGTACCAAGAACAATCAGCGGTTCCGGACCGACGAGAAGATCGAGCGCGCGTTCGTGGAAGGACGCGCGATGGAATACCTGTACAACGACGGCGACACCTACATCTTCATGGACAAGGAGACGTTCGAGCAGCTCAACCTGCCGCGCGACCTTCTCGAAACCCAGATCGGCTATCTGCTGCCGAACACCGAGGTGCAGGTCAACTTCCACAACGAACGGCCGATCGGGCTGCAACTGCCGCCCAGCGTGGTGCTGACCATTACGCAGACCGAGCCGACGCTCAAGGGTGCCACCGCGACCGGTTCATTCAAGCCGGCTCAGACCGAGACCGGGCTCACGGTCATGGTGCCGCCGTTCGTGGGCGAAGGCGAGAAGGTCAAGATCAATACCGATTCCGGAGAGTATATAGAGCGGGTCTGACCCTCAGTCCAGACGAGGAAACTGCAGCACCTGCGCGCTGCTCTGAGCCGGTTCTTCGCTCGGCAACTGTCCCCCGCTCAGCGTGAGCAGCGCAGCGCGCAGCGCCGCAAAGCGCTCCCACATCATCGACTGCAGCCGGAGCGTGGCGCCTAAGGGAGTCTTCGCGCGACGTCGCTCGAGATCGATGCGCGACTGCAGGCGCAGCAGCCGCTCCCGATGTTCGGGCGGGGCCTGCTCGATCACCGCGCGGATGGCGGCTTCGCGCCTGCGCTCGAACTCCAGCGGATCCTCCACCGCCAGGCGCTGCCACTCGTCGAGATCAAAATCGTCGGCGTTCGATTCCATGGCTCGCAGTTTAACTGCACGCGCGATCCGGTCTCAACAAATGTAAACGCGAAAGGCGAGGTGTTGAAGCGGCGTGTCGCGATGTCAACGCCGCGTCAGGATCTTGATCACCTGCCGCTCACCGCGCCCCGGCGGCCCGCCGATCTCGGGCTGAAGCGTAACGTGATCGATGCCGTAGCGCTCGTTCAGCACGCGGCGGGAGGCCTCGAGAATCGCGGGCCACTGCTCGAGGCTGTCGAGCTCAACGTGGGCCGACATCGCCATGCGACCCGACGAGATGTTCCAGATGTGCAGATCGTGCACGCTCAACACACCGGGCACGCGCGCGAGCAGCCGGCCCACCTCCTCCAGGCTCACGTTGCGCGGGACGCCCTCCATCAGCACGTGCAGCGCTTCGCGCAGCAGGCCGATCGTGGAACCGAGAATCAGCAGCGCAATCACCAGCGAGAGGATCGGGTCGATCGGCTTCCACCCGGTGGCATAGATCACCGCGCCCGCGACCAGCGCGGCGACCGAGCCGATTACGTCCGAGGCGACGTGCAGCAGCGCAGCGCGCAGATTCAAGTTGCGCTCGGCGCGGCTCAAGATCAGCACCACGGCAAGATTGACCAGCAGGCCCACAAACGCCACCAGCATCACGCCTAAGCCGTTGACCTCGGCCGGCTGCATCAGCCGCTGGATCGCCTCCACCGCGATCAGCACGACCACCAGGATCAGGGCCAGACTGTTGATGAAGGCAGCTACGACCTCCGCACGTGCAAGCCCGTATGAATGCCTGGCTCCGGGTGGGCGCCGCGAGATCCAGCCGGCGAACCAGGCAAGGCCGAGCGCGGCGGCGTCCGAGAACATGTGGCCGGCATCGCTGAGCAGCGCCAGCGATCCGAAGGCCCAGCCGGACACGGCTTCGACGCCGGCATAAGCCAAGGTGACAAACAGCGCAAGAGCGAGCGCATTGCCCTCACCACCGTGGCGGTGGCGATGCGCAGGGTGCCCATGGTGCTCGTGATGATGTTCGCTCATGGCGTTGATCCCTCTCATCCCATCCCAATGATGCCGAGATCGTTTCGCGCCTTGAGGTACTGAGCATCGCCGTGCGCGGCGGCGAGCGTCGTAAATGTCGGCCGCGCGCGCAGGCGGGTCAATCGCTCATCGAACTCGGCTCCCGGCGTGACGCGCAGGCCGGCGAGCAGCTCATCGGCGGCCGCAGGTTGATTGCAGACGACCACCATGTCGCATCCGGCACGCAACGCGGCCTGTGCACGCGTCACGATACCGCCTCCAACGGACGCGCCTTCCATGCTCAGATCGTCGCTGAAGATGGCGCCGTCGAAGCGCAGCTCCTCGCGCAGGATACGCTGCAGCCAGAAACTCGAGAAGCCCGCGGGATACGGATCCACGCTGGGATAGCTCACGTGCGCGGGCATCACTCCACCCAGCAGCAGAACGAGCCGCTCATACGGCACCAGGTCTTGCGCGCGGATCTCCTCCAGGCTGCGCGGGTCCACCGGAATGGCGACGTGCGAGTCTTCGTGGGCATAGCCATGTCCCGGGAAATGCTTGCCGACCGCGGTAAGGCCGCCGCGGGCCAGCCCGGCGATAAGTGCCGTCGCCAGTTCGCTCACCGCAACCGGATCGCGATGAAAGGCGCGATCGCCGATCACACCACTGCGGCCGAAGTCCAGGTCGAGCACCGGCGTGAAGCTGAAATCCACGCCACTCGCTGCAAGCTCGGCAGCGATGAGAAAGCCCGCCGCCTGTGCGCGCCGCAACGCTCCCTCCCGGTCGCCGTCCCAGTCGCGACCCAGAGCCCTCATCGGCGGAATCCTGGTGTAGCCGGTGCGAAAGCGCTGCACGCGGCCGCCTTCGTGATCCACGCCGATCAGCAGCGCAGGATGGCGCAATCCGCGGATCTCCGCCGTCAGCTCTGCGATCTGCTCGGGCGACTCGTAATTGCGAGCAAACAGGATGACCGCACCGACTCGGGGATGCAGCAGCCGCGCGCGGTCGTCATCGGACAAGTGCGTACCAGCGACATCGACCATGACCTGACCGAGCGGAAGCTTCATACTCACCTTCATGCCTCCAGCACCGCGAATCTGCGTCCCTTTGCACCGATGCCCGCGATCACGACGGGCTCCCTCGCGCAGCCGTCATCAGCTGCTTCATCTCACGTACCGCTTGCACCCAGCCGACGAACAGCGCGTGCGCGACGATCGCATGGCCGATGTTGAGCTCGGCGATCTGGGGAATCGCAGCGATGGTCTGGACATTGTGATAGTGCAGCCCATGACCGGCGTTGACCTTCAACCCCGCGGCGGCGGCATGGCTTGCGGCCGTGCGGATGCGCTCGCGTTGCTCGGCGCGTTCATGCGGCTGCTCGGCATCGGCGTAGCGGCCGGTGTGGATTTCCACAGCGTGAGCGCCCGCCTTGACAGCAGCATCGATCTGATCGAGCTGCGCGTCGATGAACAACGATACGCGCGTGCCGGCGGCGCTCAGACGGGCACAGGCGTCCTGCACCGCAGATAGATTGCCTGCCACATCCAGCCCGCCTTCGGTGGTGAGCTCGGCGCGGCGCTCGGGCACCAGGCAGACGTCGTGCGGCTTCACCTGCAACGCAATGCCGATCATCTCCGGGTTCACCGCGCACTCGAGATTCATGCGCGTGACGAGCAGGTCACGCAACAATACGACGTCGCGATCCTGGATATGGCGCCGGTCTTCACGCAGATGCAAGGTGATCAGATCGGCGCCGGCGGACTCCGCCAGCAGCGCCGCCTGCACCGGGCTGGGATAGCTCGTCTTGCGCGCCTGCCGCAGTGTGGCGACGTGATCGATGTTGACGCCCAGTTCAATGAAGTGGTTTTCGGTAGCGTGGGTCACAGCTGTTGCATCTCTCGTAGCAGTTGTCGGGTGTGCAATTCCTGGCCGCCCAGGTAGTGCCCGAGCACGTAGCGCATGAGGGCTCGACTTTCCTGGAGCGCTCCCGGCCGTCGATAGTCGTCGGCGGCCAGCTCGATCAAGGTTGCCCCGGTAAGTTCGATCACAAGGTCGACCTGATGCTCGCCGAGCGGGCGCGGGCCCGCATCCAGCACGTACGTGTAGCGGGCGTGCGGCTGGATCGGCGCGCCATCGACGTCGCGCTCGAGCAGCAGCTCGTAGCCGAGCTCGCGCAGCAGATCCTTCTCGAATCGGCGCACGGCCCACGCCGGAGGCAGCTCGCCGCGCAGCGTCGCCAGCGCGCGTTCGTAGGCCTCATACAGGCGTTCGTGCGGATCTTCCCGCTGCAGCAGCTTCAGCACCAGCTCGTTCAGATAAAAACCGCACAGCAGATTCAAGCCGGTGAGCTGGGAATGGCCGGCGAGCGTCTCGGCGCGATACAGCGTGCGCAGCTCGGATTTGCCGCCCCAACCCAGACTGAGCGGCTGAAATGACATCAGCAGCCCGCGCATCGGCGAGCGCGGGCGGCGCGCGCCACGCGCGACCAGACCCAGCCGCCCGCAGTTACGACTGAAGATTTCGACCACCAGGCTGGTTTCCTTGAATGCATAGGTATGCAGCACGTATGCCGGCTCATCGTCGCATGCCGACTGCCGGGGCCGAGGCTGGAGCTGCGCGTTGTGATCGTCCTTGTCCATGCTGCTCACCCCCTGCGGACCTCATTCGTACCCGAGCCGGCGCAGCCACTCGGGGTCATCGGCCCAGCCGCGCTTCACCCGGACGAAGACTTCCAGATACACCTTGGAGTCGAACAGCTTCTCCATATCTTGCCGCGCCTGCGTGGCGATGGCTTTGAGCTGCTCCCCGCCCTTACCGATCACAATCGCTTTTTGTCCCGGTCGCGACACCACGATGGCGGCGTGAATTCGGCGCAGATTGCCGGCAGTCTCGAAGCGCTCGATCTCCACCGCGGTATCGTAGGGGAGCTCGTCATGCAGCAGCCGGAAGAGTTTCTCTCGTAACAGCTCCGCGGCGAGAAAGCGCTCGCTGCGATCGGTCAGCTCGCTTTCATCATACAGCGAGGGCCCGGGCGGCAGGACCGCTTTGAGCGCCGCGATAAGGTCGGGAATCTGACGCCCGGTCTGAGCGCTCACCGGAACGATGGCTGCGAATGGGTACATGCTGGCGAGCGACTCGATGAAAGGCAGCAGACGTGCCTTGTCGGCGAGCGTGTCGACTTTGTTGATCGCCGCCACGACCGGGGTCGCCTCGGGCAAGCGCGCGATCGCCGCGCGATCTTCCGCCCCGAGGCGCAGAGCTTCCACCACCAGCACAATGGCATCGACATCTTCGAGTGCGTCCGCCGCCACACGGTTGAGCGCGCGGTTCAGACGGCCGCTATGACGCGCCTGCAGCCCGGGCGCATCGATGAATGCCAGCTGCGCGTCCGGGTGCGTGAGGATGCCCACAATTCGGTGCCGCGTGGTTTGCGGGCGCGGTGAGGTGATCGACAGCTTCTGCCCGACCAGGCGATTCATGAGCGTGGATTTCCCGACGTTCGGACGCCCCGTGAGCGCTATGTATCCGGCGCGGTGTTCGGGTTGCTCGGTCATTGCGCCAACATCAGGTCGTAGGCCAGGCGAGCCGCGCTCTGCTCGGCACTGCGCCGGCTGGGGCCGGACCCGGCGGTGCGGATATCGAGCTCGGGGATTACACACTCCACGTGGAAATGCTGCTCATGCGCCTCGCCTTGCACCGCTACGACGTTGTACTGAGGCAAAGACAGCCGCCGCCCCTGCAGCAGCTCCTGCAGCAATGTCTTCGGATCCTTGCCGAGCGTGCTGGGATCGAGCTCGGTCAGCAATGGTTCGAAGATGCGGTTCAGCACCGCGGCCACACTCTGATACCCGCCATCCAGAAAAATCGCGCCGGTCACCGCCTCAAGCGCATCGGCCAGAATCGACGGCCGGCGAAAGCCGCCGCTCTTGAGCTCGCCCTCGCCCAGCCGCAGCTCGTCACCGAGCTCGAGTGATTTGGCGACGCGGCTCAGGCATTCCTGATTCACAAGATTCGCGCGCAGCCGGGATAGATGGCCTTCCGCCAGGCTGGGGAAGCGCTCGTAGAGCAGCGCTGCAATGACGCAGTTGAGCACGCCATCGCCGAGGAATTCCAGCCGCTCGTTGTGTGGCGTGCTGTGGCTGCGATGCGTGAGCGCCTGACGCAGCAGCTCGGGTTGCTTGAACTGATAGCCGAGCCGTGCATGGAATGCGGTGCTGGGAAAGCTGCGCATTTACGTTAGGCAACGCGCGGCACCCTCGAGTGCGCGGTTTTGTGCAGATTTGCGACTTCGGTTGCAGGAACGCGCGTACCTCCTGCGCGCGCACGCGCCACGCGCAGACCGGGGGCGTGCGGCGCGGGAGGGTCAGTTCTTGGCGTCGAAGTCCAGGCAGGCGTTGACATTGCCGAATAGCGGAACGCGAGTGGCCCAGTTCGCCCGGATCTCAAAGCCATCGCCGAGCTTGGTGACCTCGAGATCGGTGCCCCGAATCGAGCTGATGTTGTCGATCACGGCGCGCCGGTCGAAGGCAGCCTGGACATCCTTGATCTGGCCGCCGCGGAGTTCCGGGGAATGGCCCAGATCCTTCAGTATCCGCTCGATCGTCAGATACTCGATGTAAGAGGGCAGCAACTTGAAGCCTATGAGCGCGAAGAACACGACCACCGCGGCCGTGATGATCAGCCCGGTAAGGGTAAGACCTCGCTGTTTATTCATCCCCGCCCCCTAGTTGATGGTACGACCGATGCGCCCCAGATCGCTGAAGTTCCACCAGATCATGAACGCTTTTCCGACGATGTTGCGCTCAGGGACGAAGCCCCAGTAGCGGCTGTCGCTGCTGCTGTCCCGGTTGTCGCCCATGAGGAAGTAGTAGCCCTCAGGCACGCGGCATACGAAGCCTTGGCCGCGGTCATTGTATTCGCAATTTTCTCGATGCGGGAACGGGCGCACAGTCGCCACCTGCACCGGCACCGCGTCCGCATTGATGAGAATGGCATGGCTATGCCCATCGAGATCCTCGCGCAGTTGCTTCGCGGTGGTGAAATTGAGCCCGCCCTCGGCGTACTGGTAATCACCGAGCGGTGTCACCGGCACCTTCTGTCCGTTGATCGTGAGCTGCTTGTCCAGGTAGGCGACGGTGTCGCCTGGGATGCCCACCACGCGCTTGATGTAGTCGAGCGATGGGTTCTCCGGATAGCGAAACACCATGACCTCGCCACGCTGCGGTTGATGCACGTCCACGATCTTGACATTGATCACCGGCAGTCGGATGCCGTAGGTGAACTTGTTTACCAGGATGAAGTCGCCCACCAGCAGCGTGGGGATCATCGAGCCCGACGGAATCTTGAACGGCTCCACCAGGAATGAGCGCAGCAGGAACACCACCAGGATCACCGGGAAGAAGCTCTTCGAATACTCCACCCACCACGGCTCTTTGGGCACACGGCCGCTGATCTCGCTCAATTTCGTATGCTTGCGCGCCTGGTACTGCACTTCGCTTTCCCCGGGCAAGGGCTGCAACTGCGCTGCCGCCTGCTCGAGCTCGCGTCGCACCACGCTGTCGCGAGCGCGGCGCAGATAGAACCGGTCGAGCAGCCATACGCTGCCGGTGATCACCAGCAGCACCAACATTGCCAGGGCGAAGTTCATGTCGAGCTCTGCTTAGGGTTGACGCGCTGGGCGCCGGTCTTATTTGCTCTCTACCTGCAGGATCGCGAGGAAGGCCTCTTGCGGAATCTCCACAGTGCCGACCTGCTTCATGCGCCGTTTTCCCGCCTTCTGCTTTTCCAGCAGCTTCTTCTTGCGCGTGATGTCGCCGCCGTAGCACTTGGCGAGCACATTCTTGCGCAACGCCTTGATGGTCTCGCGCGCGATGATGTGCGAGCCGATGGCAGCCTGCACAGCCACGTCGAACATCTGCCGCGGGATCAGCTCGCGCATCTTCTCGGCGAGCTCGCGCCCGCGTGACTGTGCGCTCGCACGATGCACGATGAGCGACAGCGCGTCGACGCGCTCGCCGTTGATCAGGATGTCGAGCTTGACCAGATCGGCGGCACGAAACTCTTTGAACTCATAGTCGAGCGAGGCATAGCCGCGGCTCACGGACTTCAACTTGTCGAAGAAATCCATCACCACTTCGTTGAGCGGAAGCTCCCAGGTGAGCATCACCTGCCGGCCCATGTATTGCATGTTCTTCTGTACGCCGCGCTTGGCTGTGCACAGGCTCATGACCGGGCCGACATACTCGCTCGGCGTCAGGATGGTGGAAGTGATGATCGGCTCGCGGACCTCTTCGATCTTGGAAGCGTCCGGGAGGCGCGAAGGATTTTCTACCTCGATCACCGTGCCGTCATGCATCTTGACCTGGTACACCACGGTAGGCGCGGTGGTGATCAGGTGCATGTCATATTCGCGCTCGAGCCGCTCCTGCACGATGTCCAGATGCAGCAAACCGAGGAAGCCGCAGCGAAAGCCGAAGCCGAGCGCCTGCGAGGTTTCCGGTTCGAAGCGCAGCGAGGAGTCGTTGAGCTGCAGCTTCTCCAGCGCATCGCGCAGCTGGTCGTACTCGTTGGCATCTACCGGATAGAGCCCGGCGAAAACTTGCGGCTTGATTTCCTTGAAGCCCGGCAGGGGAACGCTCGCCGGCTTGTGGAGCAACGTGATGGTGTCGCCGACGCGCGCGCTCTTGAGCTCCTTGATGCCGGCGATGACGAAGCCCACCTCACCCGCCGAAAGGGCCTGCGTGTGCACCGACTTCGGTGTGAACACGCCGACCTGCTCGCACAGGTGACTGGTGCGAGTCGACATCAGGAGGATGCGATCCTTCGGGGCGAGGCGTCCGTCCACCACACGCACCAGCATCACCACGCCGACATAGTTATCGAACCAGGAATCGATGATGAGCGCCTTGAGCGGCGCGGCCGCATCGCCGCGGGGTGCCGGGATGCGCGCAATGACGGCTTCGAGGATTTCCGGCACACCCTCACCGGTCTTGGCGCTCGCGCGGATCGCGTCCTTGGCATCGATGCCGATGATGTCCTCGATCTCGCCGATGACGCGCTCGGGGTCGGCGGAGGGCAGATCGATCTTGTTGAGGACAGGAACGACTTCAACGCCCTGCTCGGTGGCCGTGTAGCAGTTGGCTACGGTCTGCGCCTCGACGCCCTGAGAAGCATCCACGACCAGCAGTGCGCCTTCGCACGCCGACAATGAGCGCGAGACCTCATACGAAAAGTCCACGTGGCCGGGCGTGTCGATCAGATTGAGGAGATAGGTCTTCCCGTTGGCGGCGTTGTAGCGTAACGCTGCAGTCTGCGCTTTGATGGTGATGCCACGCTCACGCTCGAGGTCCATGGAGTCCAGGACCTGAGCTTCCATCTCGCGGTCAGCCAATCCGCCGCACAATTGAATGATGCGGTCTGCCAAGGTCGATTTGCCGTGGTCGATGTGGGCGATGATGGAAAAGTTGCGGATCTGCTCCATTGCAAAAAGGGGCACTCGCAAGTGCCCCTGGCGGTACTACGGAAAAGCCGGAATTCTAACGGAATTTGCGGCGCTGCGCCGTGTTCCGGCGGGCTTTATTTATACGCAGCATGTGCGAACACTGATCGCCCTAGCCACCACCGAGCTTGAGCGGCACGTACAGCGAGCCTTCGCCGCGCTTCACCAGCAGCGCCACCGTGCGCGGGCGATCCCCGGCCGTAAGCAGGCGATTCAAGTCATCGATCGACTTCACATCCTGATTGTTGACGGCAAGGATCACATCGCCGCGACGGATACCGGCGCGTGCCGCCGCTCCATCTGCGTTCTCCACCACGACGCCATTGTTGACATTGAGTTCCTTCTTGAGATCGCTGGTGAGGTCACTTACCGCAAGCCCGAGCTTGGAGAGCGACTCACCGCCGCTCTTCTTGGCGGGCGGTGGCCGCTTGGCGCTCTTCTCGTCCGG
>JBGQKF010000069.1:0-12753 GCA_041499435.1 Gammaproteobacteria bacterium | reverse complement strand
GGCCCGGGTGGTAGCTCAGGAATACCTCACCTTGCCGCAACACGGTATGCTTGAGCTCTATGAACGCCGCCAAGCGCGAACAGATTTTCGCGCGCTTTCAGCGCGACAGCCCGGACCCGACCACCGAGCTCGCATATCGCAACCCTTTCGAGCTCCTGGTTGCGGTAGTGCTGTCGGCGCAAGCCACCGACAAAGGCGTCAATCTGGCGACGCCACGCCTGTTCGCGGCTGCGCCAACGCCGGCCGCGATGCTGGCGCTCGGCCAGGAGGGCCTGGAAAGCTACATCAAGACCATCGGTCTGTTCCGCACCAAGGCCAGGAATCTATTGGCGACGTGCGCCCTTTTGGTCGAGCAGTACGGCGGCGAGGTACCACGCGAGCGCGCAGCCCTGGAGAGCCTGCCGGGCGTGGGCCGCAAGAGCGCCAATGTGATCCTGAATACCGCATTCGGGGAAGAGACCATCGCCGTAGATACGCACATCTTTCGCGTGGCGAACCGTACCGGCATCGCACCCGGCGCCAACGTGCGTGCCGTGGAAGATAAGCTCCTCAAGGTGGTGCCGGCGCCGTATCGCAAGAACGCGCATCACTGGCTGATCCTGCACGGGCGTTACGTGTGCAAAGCGCGCACGCCCGATTGCCCCACCTGCCTGATTCGCGATCTATGCGAATACCGCGACAAGACGCCGGGCCCGGAGGAAAGCAAGAGCGGCAAGCCCAGGCGTCGCGCTGCCTGATCGATGCAACTTTTCCGCTGCGCGCCTTTCCATCAATCCATGTTTAACCCGACCCGCGATCAAGTCCGCAGCTTCCTGTTCGACACCTGGAGCAAGTACCGTAAGCAAGAACCGCTCACCGGCCTGGAGCAGACGGCGTTCAGCGTGATTCTCATGCACCCGGAGTATCACAGCGTACTGGAGCACCCGGAGCGCTACCTCGAGCGCGACTATGGACCGGACAGCGGCGCCCTCAATCCCTTCCTGCATCTGTCGCTGCACCTGGCGATCGCCGAGCAGCTCTCGATCGATCAGCCCCCGGGGATTCGGACGCGCTATGAGGCAATCGCGCAGCGTCTGAGCGAGCACGATGCGCTACATGCGGTGCTGGAATGCCTGGGGGAGACGCTCTGGGAGGCGCAGCGGCTGGAAACTGCGCCGGATCAGCAGGCCTACCTGGAATGCCTGGAGCGCCGCTGATCGTATCAATGCGCAGGGCCGGCACTCGGCCGGCCCTGCGCGGACGATGCGGCTAGCCGATGAGCTCAGTACTTTTCCACCAGACCCTGCTGTTTGGAGAAGTACCACGCGACATCGCGGATCTCCGCATCCGTCAGCGGCTTCGCCATCGGGGTCATCAGCGGATTTTCGCGCGCGCCCTTGCGGTAGGCTTGCAGCGAGTGCACCAAGTACTCATAGTATTGACCGGCAAGACGTGGCGTTTCCGGCGTGAGCGGGGTGTTGCCGTCCGCGCCGTGGCACGCCTTGCAGACCTCCTCTACTTTTTTCTTGCCGGCCTCATAGTCGGCGGCCTGGGCAGTGCTTGCGAGTACTACGCCCAGCGCGAGCGCGACCAGCGCGGCGCAGCTGTTGCGGCTGATATTCATTTCTTCGCCTCGCCTCCTGCATAGTAGGCCGCCAAGGCGTCCATGTCCTGGTCGCTCAGGCCCGCCGCGATACCGATCATGGTGGGATGCTTCCGCGCGCCGGACTTGTAGTCGTGCAGCGCCTTGACGATATAAGCAGCGCCCTGACCACCGAGCTTGGGCACCGTATACACATCCGGGTATGCAGTGCGATAGTCCGGTATGCCGTGGCACCCTTCGCACATTTCCTTTTTCTGCGAAACCGATACGCCTTCCGCCCAGACCGGCGGGGTCAGCGCGAACACGGCCAGCACTGCGATTACGCGGCTCAGGTTCATGGTAGGAGGTATTCGATTCGAATGGTTATAGGTGGCGCGAACTTTATCGGATAGCCCCCGGCCGGTCAATCGGCCTGAGGTCAGCGGGGTTTCCGCTCGTAGACCGGCATGTCCTATCCGCCGGGAAGCTTCTGCCCTTCGCTCACGGTGAGCGTCTGCATATAGCGCTGATCGTGCGTGTCCTCAACCTCAGCGCGCAACTCTCCAGCCTCGTGCGGCACGAACGAAAAGCGAAAGCTCGGATTCTCGCTGATGGAAAAATCCACTTCCGCCGTCATCACGGGCTTGCCCGCGTAGCTCACCACCACGCTGCGTACGAAGCGGGCCACCTTGCTCGGATCGAAATCACCGGCGAGCGCGGACTCATTGGGATGGCGAATCATGAGCTGCACCAGCGCGGGCTCGTCGTACTTGATGGTCTCGTCTTCAAACTTGAACTTCATCTTGCCCATGAGGGCCGGTGGCACGTAGTTGCGCGCATTGGGCGCCGAACAGCCGCCGGCCGCCTTCACCCAGCGCGATGACATGTACAGCTTGCCGTCGCTGGTCTCGCCGATGGCGCGCACATGGCTGAAATCCTCGAAGCGCAGCCGGGTCTCGAGCTGGACGCGACCGCTGTCTAAGGTGAAGTGGAACACGCCCGCCGCCGGCGAGGGGTTACGCTCCACGATCAGGTAGACGGTCTTCAGATAGAAATCGGGCTGTTGGTCGATCTGCGCCTTCACCGTGACCGGGACCGTGGACGCATCGTCGGCACGCAGCGGCAAATACACCCGCAGCACATCCTTGCCGTCGAGAATCTCGCGATCGCCAAACATGATTTTCCTGATCGGCTCCCAGTAAGTCGACTGTGCGGGATCGGGTTCGGCCTTTTCGTTGGCGAGCGCGGGTGCAACGAACGCAAAGACGCACACATATGGCAACAGCAACCAGCTCAGGCGAGAGCGCATCGGCCCACCTCCTCTTTAAGAACCCGGCAAGTATAGCGCAGCCTTGGGCTCAGTCTTCCCATTCCAGCTCGGTGTATGCGGCGGTGACATTGCGACGGTGGAACAGCTCGAAGTTCACCCAGTTCTCCGCTTCGCTCACGCCCACGGTATCGATCGCGTGCTGCAGCGTGCGCCTGCTCTTGAGCGCGCGCCGTGTTTCATCGGCGATCAGCTGGAAGTAGCGCCGTTCCTGCTCGAGCGCGGCCTTCCAGCTCTGGTCGGTACGGCCATGCCCGGCAACGTAGTGGGCCGGAGCGGACTGTGCCAGCCGCTCGATCACACTCAGGAATCCGGTGATGCTGCCGTCCAGCACCGGCGTGTGCTGGACGAACAACAGATCGCCAGCCCACAGCGTGCCGGTGCTTAAATCCAGCACGGTCAAATCGTTGTCGGTATGTGCGGTGGGCCACGCTGTGAGCGAGATCGTGCGCCCGCCGAGGTCGAGCTCGAGGCGATCTTTCACCAGCAGCGAGGGCTCGACCACTTCGCTGCCACGTGCTAGATCCTGCAGATCCCGGATCAGCGTATTGAGATAAAACCGGCCCCGTTGCTGCAGCGCCCGGGGCAGGTTTTGATGTCCCACAAAGACCGCCTGTTCTCCGCGGAATGCAGCAGCGCCGAAGAAGTGGTCGGGATGAGCATGCGTGATGATCACATAGCAGACCGGCAGTGCCGTGCGCGCGCGCAGCGTGGTGCGCAGCCGCTCGCCGACCGCAAACGAGCCGCCGGTGTCGATCACCGCCACGCACTTGTTGCCGATGATGAAGCCGATGTTGGCGTTATCGCCCAGGTTGGCCGCGCTGCGCTCCTCGAGACCACCGTAGTGCACGAAGTTGCCCGGCGCAATCTCGCTGACCGGCAGCGGTGCAACCGACTGTGCGCGCACCCATGAGGCGCACATGAAGAGCAGCACAAGGAAAACGCGGATAAGCATTTGCATGGAGCGCGTGGCAAAGGTTTAAAACAGTGTTGGCCAGCATGCCGCAAAGCGCACAGCGCGGCAAACGACGCCATTGTCAGAGGGAGAGAACTCCAGTAACTTGGCCGCGCCATCGTCCTTGGTTGTCTCTCATTGCGCGCATGCTTCGCTGCCTGATCCTCGTCTTCCTGTTTGCCGCCGCACCGGTGTGTGCTCTACAGCCGGTGCGCCTCGCCGATGCGGTCTACGCCTTCATCGGCGAGAGCGGCGAGATCGGTCCGGCCAACCAGGGCAACGTCGGCAACAGCGGTTTCATCGTCGGGTCCTCGAGTGTGGTTGTGATCGACAGCGGCGTCTCGTACCGTCACGGCAGACAGATGATCGCAGCCATCCGCACCGTCACCGACAAACCGATCGCTCTGGTGATCATTACACACGCCGTACAGGAGTTCGTGTTCGGAGCGGCAGCGTTCACCGAGACCGGGGCGCAGCTGCTCACGCATACGAAGTCCGCCGAGTTGATGCGCAGCCGTTGCAACCATTGCCTGGAGAATCTGGTGATCCAACTCGGCGCAGATGCAATGGCAGGCACGCGGCTCATCGTGCCGGAGCGAACCCTGGAGCAATCGCAGTCGTTGCAGATCGCCGGCCGCGAGATCGACATTCTGTATTTCGGCTGGGCGAGCACTCCGGGCAATGTAGTCGTTCTCGATCGCGCAACTGGCGTGGCGTTCGCCGGCGGACTCATCACCAACCGCAGGATCCCGGAGCTGCGCGACGGCGAGCTTGCCGGCTGGCTCAGCGCTCTGGCGGCGCTCAAGCGCACAGCCGCACGTACGATTGTTCCTGGCCACGGCGACGTTGGCGGTCTCGAGCTTGCCGATTTGACAGCGGCATACCTGCGCGCACTCGACGACCAGGTGCAACGTCTATATCAGCGCGGGGCGACGTTGAGCGAGACGGTGGACAGTGTCGCGCTGCCGGCCTATTCGGACTGGGATCAGTATCCTGCGCTGCACCGGCAGAATGCGCTGCACCGTTTCCTGCAGCTCGAGACCGAGGAGCTCAGCCGCTAGCCTATGCACCTCACGTGACGGAGGCAGCTTCCGGCCGCGATACCCTATAATGCAGCGCCTTATGGGACACCGTCTTTCCAAGATCTACACACGCACCGGCGACACCGGCCAGACCGGGCTCGGCGACGGCTCGCGGGTGGCCAAGAACAGTCTGCGCATCGAGGCGATTGGCGCGGTGGACGAGCTCAACAGCTGCCTGGGGTTGCTGCTGTGCGAACCGCTGGGCGCGGACGTGAGCGAGCTCATTACCAACATACAGCACATCTTGTTCGAGCTCGGTGGCGAGCTGTCCATTCCCGGCCACGATCGCCTCCAGGCCGCCCACGTAACGCGCCTCGAGCGCGCTCTCGATGGCCACAACGCGACGCTGGCGCCGCTCAAGGAGTTCATCCTGCCCGGCGGCAGTCGCCCCGGTGCACTGTGTCACCTGGCGCGTTCGGTGTGTCGGCGCGCGGAGCGGCGTGTCATCGCGCTTGCATCCAAAGAACGCGTGTCTGCGTACAGTATTCAATATCTGAACCGTCTTTCCGATCTTCTCTTCGTGCTCAGCCGTACGCTCAATCACCGCCAGGGACATGGCGATGTGCTATGGCAGAAGGGCCGCACACTGGACCCCGACCAATGAGCCCCCTGCCGCCTGTCGCTTACCATCGTGGCTGACAACGACGCGATCGCGCAATTGATGGCGCGCTGCGTGCTGCGCGATCAACGCGCATTCCGGGAGCTCTATCGCCACACCTGCGCGAAACTATATGCGGTGGCGCTCCGTATAGTGAGAAGGGAAGACTGGGCGGAAGAGGTCCTCCAGGAGAGCTTTGTAAACATTTGGAACCACATCGCGGAGTACAGCGCTGCGCGCAGCGCCCCGCTCACCTGGATGACGGCAATCGTGCGCAACCGCGCGCTCGACTGGTTGCGGCGCCCGAATCTGGAGCATGGGGACGAGGACTACGATCTGCTGGTGGAGGCGGTTGCCGACGACGCCCCCGGCCCGGAGCTGATTCTGGGCGCGAGCCGCGATGCCCGGGCGCTGGCCGAATGCTTGAAGCAGCTTACCGGCAACCAGCGCCAGACCATCATCCTCGCCTACAGCCATGGGCTGTCCCACGGCGAGCTGGCACGGCACTTGAAACAGCCGCTGGGCACGGTAAAGACCTGGATCCGGCGCGGGCTGGACCGACTCAAGGGATGTATGGACACGAGCGCCGCCGGATGAGCACGAGAGACGAGTGAAGTACACCAACCCCCAATTCCGCGACGCGGTCAGCGCCGAGTATGTGCTCGGTACGCTGCAGGGTGCCGCGCGGCGTCGCTTCGAGCGCTCGCTCAAGGACGATCCGCGGCTGCGCCAGCTGGTCGCGCAGTGGCAGAACCGTCTCGCGCCCCTGGACGAGCTGGTAGAACCGGTGCAGCCTCCGGCACGCGTGTGGCGCAAGATCGAAGATCGGATTGTCCGCGCTGGCCCCCGTCGCTGGCTGAGCGATATGCGCTTCTGGCGCGCCGCCAGCTTCATCAGTGCCGCCTGCGCTTTACTGCTCGCGGTCTACATCGTGCAGCAACCGCCGCGCGCGCCGGAAACGATGGTCGTGGTGATGTCCGGCGATCAGGGCACGCCGGCGATGACGGTCTCGTGGCCAGTGAAGCCGAGCGGAAAGCCGAAGCTGCGCATCCGCGTGATGGGCCATCCCGATATGCCCCCGGGGACCTCATGGGAGCTGTGGATGCTGCCCGGCAGTGATCAGAAGCCGGTATCGCTCGGCTTGATCGGCACCGCGCCCACGCAGGAGCTCGCTATCCCCGCGAACCTCGCGCCGATGATCAATCGCGCGACGGGTCTGGCGATGAGCCAGGAACCGGCCGGGGGCTCGCCAACCGGCCTGCCCACCGGCCCGGTGCTGTATAAAGGGCTGTGCACGCCGATCTGAGGTTGCGCTCGTAACCGCTTAGCCTCGCGTGCGCTCCAGCCAATCGCAGACTTGCTCCACGGCATCGAGGACCCGCGGCGTGGCGCGCGTCAGGTAGTCCGGATCGACGCGCAGGATGCGCCCATTGCGCACTGCGCGCAGCGAGCGCAATCGCTGCCAGCCTGCCCGGTCCTCGGCAAAGCCAGTCGCGCTCACGATCGCTTCCGGATCCGCGGCCAGCACCTGCTCCAAAGACACCGGTCCCGCCAGCGTCTGCAGACCAGCGAAGACGTTGCGCGCGCCGCAGGTGCGCAACACATCGCTCACCAGGTGCTGTCCGTTCACCGTCATGAGCGGCTGGTGCCAGATCTCGACGAATACCGATACGCTGCGCGTGCGCTCTGAGCTCCCGCGCAGCGCCGCAACTCTGCGCTCGAAGGCACTCGCCTGGGCCCGGGCAACGGGCTCGCTGCCCAGCAGCGCGCCGATCGTGCGCAGGCTGCGCGGCACATCGTCGAGCATGCGCGGCTCGCTCAGAAACACGGGAATGGAAAGGCGGTGCAGGCGTGCAATGTCGGTGGGCTTGTTTCCCGAGAGCCAGCCGAGGATCAAGTCGGGGCGCAAAGCGACGATGCGCTCGAGGTCGATGCCGGCAGCATCGCCCACTCGCGGCAGAGCGCGGGCAGCAGGAGGATAGTCGCTGGCGCTGTCCACGCCAACCAGCCGATCGCCGCCGCCGGCGGCAAACACCAGCTCGCTGAGACTCGGGGCCAGAGCGATGACGCGCCGTGCGGGCTCAGGCAGGACAACCTGCATCCCGCTGTCATCGAGCACGCTGATGGACGCGGCAGGCAGCGCGGCGGCCAACAGCGCGAGGAACACACCGGCCAGCGTCGCAACCGGCTTCACCGCTCCATGTAATGCAGGAGAGTCGAGCTGGTTTGCCGCAGACGCTGCGACAAGAGAGTGACGAGCTTGATCAGCAGTTTGGCGCCGAGGCTCGGCTCTTCCAGGATGATCCGCACCATGGCATCGCGCGACAGCACCGCGAAGGTGGTGGGTTCGATGGCGATGCAGGTGGCGAAACGCGGCTCGCCGTCGATCATGGACATCTCACCGAGCGTCATGCCGGGGCCGACGCTGGTCATGGCCTGGATCACGCCGCGCTTGTCGGTCTTCACGATATCGACTTTGCCCTGGATGATGAGCAGCATGTAGTCGTCGACGTCGCCTTCACGGATGATCATGTTGCCGGGCTCGGCGCGATAGACCTGCATGAACGCACTCAGCATCTGCACGTCATCGCGGCTGAAATCGGAGAAAAATTTGGAATGACCGATCATGTCGAAGATCTGCTGCGCGAGCGCAGTGCCTTCGCCCAGATGCTCGAGGGTCAGGAGCACGGTGTTCTTGCCGGTTTCTGCCATGAGAGAGTCGATTTCCAGGTGGCGGCCGGGACAACTGACAGATTATGCTGTAAGCCCCGGTGATTTTGCAAAAAGCGCGCAAAGGTCATGCCAAAGCCTGCCCGCGGCCCGAACCCGGCTGGATCTACCCAGGCTGAGGGTCGCTGCGCTGACCCGCCGCCAGTTCCTGCCGGCGCAAATACGCTTCGCGAGCGATAGCGACGTCCTCCAGAAAATGCGGCAGTTCCGAGAGCAGCAAAGCCTGGGGCCCGTCTACCAGGGCCTTGGCGGGGTCCGGATGAAAGTCCACCAGCACCATGTTCGCGCCGGCGATGACCGCCTGCGCCGTCACATGCATCACGTCCAGGATGCCGTCGTGCGCCCGGCTGCGTGAGCCCACCGAGTGCGAAGGGTCGACGCACACCGGCATGCGGGTGAGGCGTTTCACCACCGGCACGTGCGCAAAGTCCACGAAGTTGCGATGCGGATCGCCCATGTTGGTCTTCATGCCGCGCAGCCCGAATACCACCTTGCTGTTGCCCTCGCTCGCCAGGTACTCGGCGGCGTTCAAAGACTCGTCGAGGGTGATGCCAAATCCGCGCTTGAGCAATACCGGGAACTCCTGCTGACGGCCGACCGCCTTCAGCAGCTCGAAGTTCTGCGTATTGCGCGTACCGATCTGCAGCATCACGCCGGTGGGACTGCCGGTCTCGCGCAAGGCCTGACGGATTTCCTGCACATGCGACTCGTGGGTGACCTCCATCGCGATCACCTTGATGCCGTGACGGCCGGCAATTTCGAAGACATAGTTCAAACAGGCGCGCCCGTGCCCCTGGAACGAATAAGGATTGGTGCGCGGCTTGTATGCACCCATGCGCGTGCATACCTGGCCATTGTCACGCAGGGCGCGGCACATCTCCTCGACGTGCTTGGGCGCGTCCACCGCGCACAAGCCGGCGAACACGTGCAGCGTATCCTGCCCGAAGCGCAGCCCCTGATACTCGAAATGGCTGGGCCGGCCGTCATCGCGATGGCGACCCAGGATGCGGTACTCCTCGGACACCCGCACGACCCGCTCGACGCACGGCAGAGCCTGCATCTCTTCCACCGTGAGGCGCTTGGTGTCTCCGAGCAAGTACACCTCGGTGACCGCGCGCAGCTCGCCTTCGATGCGATGGACCTTGCTCTGGATTTGAGGAAGCGCACGCAGGCGCTCCATCAGCTCGGCGTACTCGTTGCCGTTCAAGTCGACATTTTCGGCGAGGATGAGAATCATGTGGGCAGCCGCTTCGCGCGCTGCGCAAGGCCAATGAAAGGGCGCTATTCTAGCCCGGATATTGCGCCGGCGACGCGATGATCCAGGCTAGCGCGCTGTTCCGCCCACGGTAAGGCCGTCGATGCGCAGCGTCGGCTGTCCGACCCCGACCGGAACGCTCTGCCCTTCCTTGCCGCACGTTCCCACCCCGGTATCGAGCGCCATGTCGTTGCCGATCATGCTGACCCGGGTGAGCGCGTCCGGTCCATTGCCGATCAGCGTGGCGCCTTTCACCGGGTAGGTGACCTTGCCGTCCTCGATCATGTACGCCTCGGAGGCCGAAAACACGAACTTGCCGCTCACGATATCGACCTGGCCGCCACCGAAGTTCTTGGCATAGAGTCCGCGTGGGACTGAGGCAATGATCTCGGCCGGATCCTTGTCGCCGCTTAGCATATAAGTGTTGGTCATGCGCGGCATCGGGACGTGCGCGAACGACTCGCGACGACCATTTCCGGTCGGTGCACTGCCCATCAAGCGGGCGTTGAGCGCATCCTGCATGTAGCCTTTGAGCACGCCGTCCTCGATGAGAACGGTGCACTGTGTGGGATTGCCTTCGTCGTCCACGTTGAGCGAGCCGCGCCGTTGATGCAATGTGCCGTCGTCGACCACCGTTACGCCGGGCGCGGCGACGCGCTGTCCGATCCGCCCGGTGAATGCCGAAGTCCCCTTGCGGTTGAAATCACCCTCCAGACCATGACCAATCGCCTCATGCAGCAGCACCCCTGGCCAGCCCGAGCCGAGCACCACGGTCATCGTCCCTGCCGGCGCGGGCCGGGCGCTGAGGTTGATCAGCGCCTGATCCACGGCCTTATCCGCGTAGTCCCTGATCATCGCATCGGTGAAATAAGCATAGTCCAACCGTCCACCCCCGCCGGCAGAGCCTTGCTCGCGACGCCCATCCTGCTCGGCGATGACCTGTACCGAAAGGCGCACCAGCGGCCGCACATCCGCGCCGGTGACGCCATCGGCGCGCATCACCAGCACCACTTCGTATTCGCCGGACAGGCTCGCGATCACTTGCGTGATGCGTGGATCGCGACTTCTCGCGTAGCGCTCGATGCGCTCGAGCAGAGCCACCTTGCCCGGATCGTCCAGACTGGTCAGCGGATCGTGCGGCTGATAGAGGGTGAGCGGCTGGCTGCGCCGTACGGCCTGAACCTGCCCCTGGGCCCCTTGCAGCGCGATCGCGCGCGTGGCGTCTGCCGCCGATCGCAGCGCCGGCAGGCTGATATCGTCGGAATAGGCGAACGCGGTCTTGTCGCCGCTCACCGCCCGCACCCCCACGCCCTGGTCGATGCTGAAGCTGCCGGACTTGACGATGCCCTCCTCCAGACTCCAGCTCTCGCTGCGGCTGTACTGGAAGTAGAGATCGGCGTAGTCCACGCGATGCGCGAGGATGCGGCCGAATACCTGCCCGATGCTGCCCGTATCCAGGCCATACGGCGCCAGCAGGGTGCGATCGGCGGTGGCAAACAGGAGCTCGGTGGTAGAAGGTGCGTTCATATGAGTCCGTGATGGGTGAATCGTGATGGGTGAATCGTGATTCGTGATTATCCCTAGGGTTGGGGCCGGGCCCGGCGTTTCCAGGGCTATACTCGATGGATGGTCTTGTGCTCGAGCGCCGGCAAGCTTTTGCGCAAATTGGCCTGATAGGTGGGGTTCACACCCGCAATCACCACCCCGGACCCACGCGGCAGCCGATCCAGGACCACACCCCACGGATCCACGATCATGCTGTTCCCGTGCGTCTCGCGCCCGCTCAGATGATACCCGCCTTGCGCGGGGGCGAGCACGTACGACAAGTTCTCGATGGCACGCGCGCGGATCAAGGCCTCCCAGTGCGCGCGTCCGGTGGTCTCGGTGAAAGCCGAGGGCACCACCATGATGTCGACATCCTTCATCGCCCGGTAGAGCTCGGGGAAGCGCAGGTCGTAGCACACGGACAGCCCAATGCGGCCGAATGGCGAGTCGACCACCTTGACTTCCTTGCCCGGCTCGATAGTCCGCTCTTCCGAGAACTTCTCGTTTGCGAGATCGAGGCTGAACAGATGGATCTTGTCGTAGCGGGCGACCTGTTTGCCGGCGTCGTCGTACACCAGCAGGCTGTTGAACACACGCCCGGGATCGCTCGATTCCAGCGGCACCGAGCAGCCGATCAGCCAGATGCGATGGCGCCGCGCCGTTTCCGACAGGAATTTCTGGATCGGGCCATCGCCTTCCTTTTCGCGAATGCGCACCTTATCGGTGTCCTTGAGGCCCATGCAGGCGAACCATTCGGGCAACGCAACCAGGACTGCTCCCTGATCGACCGCCATCCCGATCAGCCGCTTGGCTTCGTTCAAGTTGGCGGAAACGTTGGGCCCCGAGGCCATCTGCACCCCGGCAACACGAAAGACATGCTGTGCGGCCTGTTCTTCCGGCTGCTCGACTTTTGCCGGTGCAAGTTCGCCAGTTGCACGCGGACGCGCTCGACCGAAACCAGACCGTGCCGAGGCGGGTATCTTGCTGGGAGTGGTCTTCTTCTTCATCGACTGAATCCGTTCGAGCAACGCTCAAACACGTTTGTCATAAGCCAGCCGGGTTCGTTCATCTGCGTCCAGCCGGTGTGGTCGGTTGCGCCTCATACTTCTTCTTGGTTACGTTCGGCGCGGTCCAGGTGCCGGCAACGTGGTACTCGAAGGCCATGAGGTAGCTCAATGGATCCTGGAGCGCCTTCTGCACCACCAGGGCGCCCAGCCCGATGATCGGGTTAACCAGCGCCGTACCGAGCGCTACGCTGTCGCTCAGCGACGGGTAGATCTTCACATCGAGCTGCTGCGTTTCCGCGGCGAGGTTCACCTCGCCGCGCATTTCCACGCGCGCGGCCGGGCCCTTCATGCTGAAGTCCTGCGTACGCGCCATCCCGTGGACGATATCCGCGTGGCCGGAGATCTGGTCGAAAGCAAAACCTTGGCCGAAGATATCGTGGAAGTCCAGGGTCACCAACTTGGGCAGCGTCTGCAGACTGATGACCGCCAGCAGCTTGCCGATACCCGGATCCACTTTCAGGAATCTGCCTTTGGTTGCCGACAGTCCGAGCCGGCCTGCAAGCGTCGGTACATCCAGAGCATAAGGCGGACCCGACCACGCGAGCGTGCCTTCCAGCTTGCCTTTGCCGCCGTCGATGCCTTTGGGCAATTGCATGCGGGCAAAGAAACGTCCAATGTCGCTCACGTCGAGTC
>JBGQKF010000068.1:0-12922 GCA_041499435.1 Gammaproteobacteria bacterium | reverse complement strand
TGTACAGCTCCGTCATCACCGGTCACAAGCTGATCGTCGTCGTATGCGACAACGGCGGGTACGCGGTGATCGACCGGCTGCAGAACGCCAAAGGCACCGCGTCATTCAACAATATGTTCGACAGCTCGCGGGTCGCGCAGACGCTGAGCGTGGACTTCGCACAGCATGCCGCATCGATGGGTGCAAAGACCGAGACCGCGGCTACGATCAGCGAGCTGGAACACGCGCTGGATCGGGCCAAGGCCTCAGAGCGAACCTACGTCGTCGTCATCAAGACCGATCCGGTGACGTGGACCCCGGGCGATGCCTGGTGGGATGTCGGTGTGCCGGCGGTGAGCGAGTCCGAATCGGTGCGCAAGGCCTATGCGGAGCAAAGCGAGGGCAAGAAGAAGCAGCGACTGGGGGTCTGAGCTGGCCGCTTGGAGTACCAACCGCTTCAATCGAGGACGAACATGACCAATACGCAAGGGGCCCGGCTCGATGGACGGGTCGCCGTCATCACCGGTTCCACTCAAGGCCTCGGTGAGGCGATCGCAGAGCTGTTCGCCGAGCGCGGCGCCAAAGGGCTGGTGATCTGCGGGCGCAATGCGGACAAGGGCAAGCGCGTGGCCGAGAAGCTCAACGCACGCGGCTGTGTCACCCACTATGTTCAGGCCGATCTGGGCAATGTCGAGGACTGCCGTAAGATCATGGCGACTGCAGATGCGAAATTCGGCCGCGTGGACGCGCTGGTCAACGCTGCCGCGCTCACGGACCGCGGCACCGTCCTGGATACGTCGCCCGAGCTCTGGGACCGCATCTTTGCGGTCAACGTCCGCGGTCCGTTCTTCCTGATGCAGGAGTCCGCCAAGATCATGCTGCGGGAAAAAATCGCCGGCACGATAGTCAATATCCTCAGCATGTCCGCTCACGGCGGTCAACCGTTCATCACCGCCTACTGTTCTTCCAAGGGCGCGCTGCTCACGCTCACCAAGAACGTCGCATTCAGCCTTCTGCGACAGCGCATCCGGGTGAACGGCCTCAATATCGGCTGGATGGATACGCCCGGGGAAGATCGCATCATGCGCACCTACCACGGGGCGCAGGACGGCTGGAGGGATTCCGCCGAAGCCACCCTGCCGCTCGGACGGCTGGTGAAGGTAGACGAGGTGGCCCGTGCGGTGGCTTACCTGTCTTGCGACGAGTCGGGCCTGATGACCGGTTCGATCATCGACTTCGACCAGTCCGTGGTGGGCTGCTATGAGGCTGCCCCGCAGCCTTCCGTATGACGCGATAGCAGGAGGATCTCATGGAAAAACGCGAATTCAAGACCTACGCAGAAGCCGAGGTGAAGCAGCGTCTGGAAAAGGAGCTGCCGAAATGGTACCTCGAGGACGGCTGGATCCGGCGCAAGTACAAGACCGAAGGCTGGAAAGGGACCTTGATGGTGGTGAACACTATCGGTCACCTGGCGGAGGCAGCCTGGCATCATCCCGACCTGACTGTCTCGTACGCGTTCGTGATCGTGAAGCTCATCAGCCACGACGCCAAGGGCATTACCGACCGCGATTTCGAGCTCGCGCGGAAGATCGAGGACGTGATCCAGTGGCAGCCGGGCAAGGAAGGCGGCGCGCTCTCCGGGACCCCAAACGACGATCAGCGCTTCCGGTACATCAAGTACGACGTTTGAGTTGCGCTGCAATGTCGGCCTGGCAGCGCAGTGCGCAAGGCGCACTAACCTCGATTTCCCCGTGACTTATAGGTGCCTGGCGATGCTGTGCAGAAGCTGCGGAAGCGGGGGAAGCTTGACGACCCGTCTGCCACGTGCTACAGGTAATATTGCGACTGTGGCATTTGCAGCGCCGGCAGGTGCGCCACTGCACGCATCAGTCCGCCTTAGAGGGTCTTCGAGGCGGAATCAAGATGTGGCTACGCTGAGAATTAGCGGCGTTTTGTCCAGGACCTTAATGGAGGAGATCATATCGTGAAGGTGCGCATTCCGTTGCTGATTTCTCTGGCGCTTGCCGGTTCGCTATCCGGTGCGGCGCTGGCGAACCAAGAGCTGGCGCAGTTGAGCGCCGATCCCAACAACTGGGCGATGCAGGCTGGGGATTTCTCCAACCATCGCTACAGCAAATTGAAGCAGGTCAACGCCAGCAACGTGAAGAAGCTTCAGGTTGCCTGGATGTTCTCAACCGGGGTATTGCGTGGGCACGAGGGCTCGCCGCTGGTGGTGGGCGATACCATGTACCTGCACACGCCGTTCCCCAATAACGTCTTCGCCATCGATCTGGGCACGCAGAAGATCAAGTGGAAATACGCGCCGAAGCAGGATCCGGCGGTGATTCCGCAGATGTGCTGCGATACGGTGAACCGCGGTCTTGCATATGCCGATGGCAAGGTTTTTCTGCAACAGGCCGACAGTACGCTGGTGGCGCTGGACGCCAAGAGCGGTAACGTGGTGTGGACAGCAGTCAATGGCGATCCCAAGGTGGGGGCCGTGAACACCAATGCACCGCATATCTTCAAGGACAAGGTCATAACCGGCATCAGCGGCGGTGAGTGGGGTGTGCGCGGTTACATCTCCGCCTACGACATCAAGACCGGCAAGATGGTGTGGCGTGGCTACAGCGTCGGGCCGGACAGCGAGATGTTGATCGACGCCAACAGCACGACCACCTGGATGGACGGCAAAGTGCAGCCGGTCGGCGCCGATTCCAGCCTGAAGACCTGGAAGGGCGATCAGTGGAAGATCGGCGGGGGCACCACCTGGGGCTGGTATAGCTATGACCCAGACCTGAACCTGATGTACTACGGTTCCGGCAACCCGAGCACGTGGAACCCGGCGCAGCGTCCCGGCGACAACAAGTGGTCGATGAGCGTGTGGGCGCGCGACGTCGATACCGGCAAGGTGAAGTGGGTCTATCAGATGACGCCGTACGACGAGTGGGACTTCGACGGCATCAACGAGATGATCCTCGCCGAGATCAACGTCAAAGGTCAGCCGCACAAAGTGCTGGTGCACTTCGATCGTAACGGCTTCGGCTACACGCTCGACCGCACCAACGGCGCGCTACTGGTCGCCGAGAAGTACGACCCGGCGGTGAACTGGGCGACCAACGTGGACATGAAGACCGGCCGCCCGCAGGTCGTGTCCAAGTACAGCACGGCGCAGAACGGGCCCGATGTGAACACCAAGGGCGTTTGTCCGGCGGCGCTGGGCTCGAAGGATGAGCAGCCCGCAGCCTTCAACCCCAAGACCAAGCTGTTCTATGTTCCGACCAACCACGTGTGCATGGACTACGAGCCGTTCGCGGTCGAGTACGTTGCCGGCCAGCCCTACGTCGGCGCAACCCTGTCCATGTACCCGCCGGCCGGCGAGAAGAACATGGGCAACTTCATCGCCTGGGATGCATCTAACGGCAAGATCGTGTGGTCCAAGCCGGAGAAGTTCTCCGTATGGAGCGGCGCTTTGACCACGGCCGGCGATGTAGTGTTCTACGGCACGCTGGAAGGCTACCTCAAGGCCGTCGATCTGAACGGCAAGGAGCTGTGGAAGTTCAAGACCCCGTCGGGCATCATCGGCAACGTGTTTACCTATCAGTACAAGGGTAAGCAGTACGTCGGCGTGTTCTCCGGCATCGGCGGCTGGGCCGGCATCGGCATGGCCGCGGGTCTGGAAAAAGACCAGGACGGTCTGGGTGCGGTGGGCGGCTACAAAGAGCTGCGCGAGTACACCGATCTGGGCGGTCAGCTCACGGTCTTTGCGCTTCCGAACCAATAAGCCAGTTACCCCAAGCCAGCTAAACTGTGATTGCCACTGGCATCCCGGGGTTGCCCGGGATGCCAGTTTTTTTCCCCTCTCCAGAGGCGCATGACGATGAGAGTTTGGTGCTTGGCATTACTGATCGGCATCAGTGGGCTCACCAGTGCCGAAGACAAGGTGCAGACGGATCTGTATACGGTGGTCGACGGCACCAAGGTCGATGCGGATACGCTGAAGGGCTTCAAGACCTGGCGCGCGGCCGCGTGCGATCGCTGTCACGGTGCCAATCAGGAAGGCCTGGTGGGTCCCTCGCTGGTGCAGGGTCTCAAGACCTTGTCGAAAGAAGACTTCAAGAAGACGGTAACCGAAGGCCGGCTGGAAAAGGGCATGCCCAGCTTCAAGACCAGCCACATGGTGATGGATAATCTGGACAACCTCTACGCGTATCTGAAAGGCCGCTCCGACGGGGCCATCAAGCGTGCGAAGGTTGAGCCGATACAGTAGTCGATGACCAAGCTTACAAGTAGGTCGACCAAGTGATACGACTGCGACTCAGCGTCTGGCAACGCGTGTGCATCGTGCTCGCAGTCGTCATCCTTGCTGCCATCGCGGAGCGCCTCTTCGCAGCGGAAAATGTGCTGAAGGTCTGCCAGGACCCGAACAACCTGCCCTTCTCCAACGAGCAAGGGGAAGGCTTTGAAAACCGCATTGCCGAGCTGCTCGCGCAAAAGCTTGGCTGGAGGCTCGAATACTTCTCCTTCCCGCAGCGCATGGGGTTCATCCGCAACACGTTGCGCTTCAAGCTCCCTGGCGAAGCATACCGCTGCGACCTGGTGATCGGCGTGCCCGCCAAGTGGGATCAGGTCTCGCCCACCAAACCTTACTATCGTTCGACCTATGCACTCATCTATCCACAAGGCGGCAAGCTCGATGGCGTGCGCTCCCCCCAGGATCTGTATGCGCTCGATCCCAAGGTGGTGCCCTCGCTTCGCATTGGGGTGTACGACCGGTCGCCGGCCACGGAATGGTTGAACAAGCACCAGCTTGCCGAGCAGGGCGTGCCGTATCGCATGATGAACGCCGATCCGGAGTACTATCCCGGACAGATCATCGAAAAGGATCTCGCTTCCGGCGCGATCGACGCAGCCGTCGTCTGGGGACCCATCGCCGGATTCTTCGCCAAGCGGAGCACCCAGCCGAAGATGATCGTGGTACCGCTGCCCTCCGAGTCGGGTGTCAAGTTCGATTTCGACATTGCCATGGGCGTGCGCTTCGGGGAGCCGCAATGGAAGGCAACCGTGCAAAAGCTGATCGACGAGAATAGCGATCGCATCGAGGAGATCTTGCGCGCATACGGGGTGCCGTTGCTCGATGCGCAAGGCAAGGTGAAGTCCTGAGGCAGTCCGCCGGGCAAAGGCCGATGAACCCGTCGCGTGCTGGCATCCTGGGCGTACTGGCGGCGGCGCTGCTCACCGGACTCAGCGTCCATGCAGCGGCGTTCGACCGGGCGCGGCTCACCCGTCTGTCGGTGAGCCTGGTCAAGGTGGAAGCGACCGACCACGAAGCGCACGTATCGCTGGGCAGCGGTGTGGTCGTCGCTCCAGAGCGCATCGTCACCAACTGCCATGTCACGCGCGAGGCCGAGCACGTCTTCATCCTCCAGCGCGGCTTACGCTGGCGTGCAGTGGCGCAATCTCCCGACCCGGAGCACGACCTGTGCGTGCTGCGCGTTCCGGGGTTGGCAGCACCGAGCGCCGACCTTGGCAGCGCGCGCGCGCTCCATGTCGGCGAACCGGTCTGGGCCTTAGGGTTCGAAGGGGGCCTGCGCCTGCAGGTACGTACCGGCGTCGTGCGCGCACTGCATGCTCATGACGACGGCTGGGTGGTCGAATCCACCACGCCGTTCACCTCCGGGGCCAGCGGCGGCGCACTGTTCGACAACGCAGGGCGGCTGGCTGCCATTCTCACCTATCGGCTGCGCGGGGATCGCAAATCGCATTTTTCGGTGCCCGTAGAGTGGTTCATGGAGCGCGTGGAGTCCGAGCGCTCCTATGCGGCCGTCATGCCGCTGCCGGCCGCCTTGCCGTTCTGGGAACGTGCGTCCATGGACCTGCCCTACTTCATGCGCGCACATCAGCTCGAGCTCGGGCAGGACTGGAGCGCACTGCTCGCGCTGACCAACGAATGGTCGCGAGCCCAGGCGCATAGCGCGGAACCGTGGCTGTTCCGCGCGCGCGGGCTCGCGCAGACCCACGACCTGCCGGCGGCGCAAGCCGCGCTCGAACGTGCGCTCGAGCTCGATCCCGTTTCGGCCACCGCCTGGCTGGAGCTCGGCAGGCTCTCGGCCCATCGCGGATCGATGCCGGCCGCCCAGGCGGCACTCGCGCATTTGACCAGCTTCAACCCCGAGCTCGCGCGCTGCCTCGCGCAGGAGCTCACCTTCGAGTTCGACACGCCGACCGAGACCGATGCCGAAAGCTGCTCTGCGCTCTAGCGCGACGATCCTCGCTCTCCTGCTCGCCGCATTGAGTATCACGGGGCTGCGCGCGCAAGACGCCTTTTCGCCTGCCGAGCAGCTCCTGTTTATGTCCGATCATCTGTCGAACGTGTCCCAATCCAGTGTCATCAGCTACAGTTACAGTAAGATCGGCACCCTCGATGCCGCAGCCGACGGCAGCGTGAGCCTGGTCGTATCGAGCATGCCTCAGGGCGAGGGCAAGCACGCGCATGTCGACTTCCTGACCGGGTCGCGTAAGTTCGAGCTGCCGGACGTCGACAACGCCACAGCCAATCCGATCATTCTGTATTTCCTGGAGCGCGACGTGCGCGACATGCAGCGGCGCACCGGCGGGCAGGCTTCCTATTTTCGCAAGCGCGTGCGCATGGCGCTGGCCGAAGCCGCGGAAGTGCAACCGATACAATTCGACTTCAAGGGTCGCAGCGTCTCCGGGACCCGGATCAGTATTCACCCGTTCACCGGCGATCCGCTCAAAAGTCGCTTTGAGCAACTGGCCGATAAGAGCTACGTGTTCACGCTGTCGCAAGATGTACCCGGACAACTCTATCGCATGCAAACGCAGGTCAGGCCGCCGCAGGGACAGGTCGACGCCCCGCCGCTCCTGGAAGAGAGCATCACTTTGACTGGAGCTCAACCATGAACGTACTGCCCTGGCTCACGCGCATGCTGGCGTGCGCCCTTGCCTGCTTCGCCGGCGCCGCAGCCGGCAACGACTTCCCGACTCTCGAACGCGTGCTGTTCGTCGAAGGATGCATCCGTGAGCACACCGAACGCCCGCGTCAGGAGATGTTGTACAAATGCTCGTGTGCAGTGGATGCGATCGCCGAAGAGGCGAGCTACGACGAGTTCGTCGAGATGGCCACCGCGAACGATGCCGGACAGATTGCCGGCGAGCGCGGCACCCAGGTGCGTGAAAGCGCCGAGGGTCGCTCGCTCACCAAGCGCTACAAGGAGCTGCGTGCAAAAGCCGCCAAGAGCTGTTTCATCCAATAGCGGGAGGGCGAGCGCGTGCAGCGTTGCATCGGCATAGCGTGTTTGCTGCTCGGCTTATCATCGTTCGATACTGGAGCCGCGCAGCCGCGCGAAGACCTGTGGCCGATGTTGCGCACCAGCCTGTTCAAGGATCGACCCATCGTCGAGGACGCCGCCGACGAAGTAGTGGCATTGGGGGCACCGGCCCGCGCCCAGGATGCCGCAGTGGTACCGGTGTCCATCTCCACCCGCGTTGAGCAGACGCGCGATCGCTATGTAAGCAAGGTGTATCTGCTGATCGACCAGAATCCCTCGCCGGTCGCAGCGATCTTTTCGTTCACGCCGGACAGCGGGCGAGCAGACATCGAGACGCGGGTGCGCGTGGAAGATTACACATGGATGCGCGCAATCGCGGAGATGAGCGACGGTAAACTGTACATGTCGGCACGCTACGTGAAGGCGGCCGGGGGCTGTTCGGCACCGTACGGCACCGCGCCCGATTTCGACGCGTTCAAGCCGCGTCTCAAGCTCAAAGTCGACGCGTCGGTGCTGCCCGGGCAGCCCAGCCTGGCCCAGCTCATGATTCAGCACCCCAATTCTTCGGGGCTCGCGCGCGATCAGATGACCCAGCTCTATATCCCAGCGTACTACGTGCGCCGCATCGAAGTGAGCTACGCCGGCCGCACGGTGCTTGAGGCGCAGGTCGATTTCTCGATCAGCGAAAATCCGAACTTCCGCTTCTATTTTCTGGCGCGCGAGGCCGGCGAGCTGAAGGCGGTGGTGATCGATACCAAGGATCGCGCGATCGAAGGCACCGTGCATGTTGAGCTCGGGCAGGATTGAAGCTGCAGCGACATGCGATATCATGCGGTTGCCGGTTGGATCAAAATGGCAGCTTTTCGTCCCGCCCGAGCTGGCGTACGGCGAGCGCAGCGCCGGCCGCGAGATCGGCCCAAACTCGACGTTGATCTTCGAGGTCGAACTGCTCGCGA
The DNA here is from genome assembly GCA_041499435.1 of Gammaproteobacteria bacterium. Lineage (GTDB taxonomy): Bacteria > Pseudomonadota > Gammaproteobacteria > Burkholderiales > SHXO01 > SHXO01. Next base: position 4,695 of record JBGQKF010000068.1, on the reverse strand, counting down.
TCAAATGAGCACCGTCGCGGATCCATTCGCGCCAGTGCTTTTTTATCGGCTTCAGTTCTGTCCGAGCGCCAGCTCGTTGCTTCGGCGACTTCCCCGAGCGGCCCGACCTGGAGTAAGCTTACGGAGGTGATGCGGATGCCGGTCCGGAGGATCCGATGAGCTCAGTTTTCGATTTCTATTGGCGCGTCTATGCCTGGATCAGCTCAGCGCCACTGCCATTGCTAGTCGTGTTGACCGTCATCCTGCTGGTGACGGTGCCGGTAGCGACTAACGCTCTGGTGGCCGCCGCGCTTGGCATCATTCGTGGTGGAGTGCGTCTGCTGAGGCGGGGCGGCCATCCCAGACAGCTATCCAGCCCGCTTCGGCACACCCCTTCTCAACTCGTGAGTTTGATTCTGCTGTTGAGTTGGGCGTCTTGAGCCTGCTCGCGGGGCGCGGCTCAGGCCGCGAGCGGCGAACCGGGATGAGCTGAGCGATACAGGCGGCTCGAGCCGGGACCGGGGTTGTCACGCCCGTTTCGTTTTCAACCAATGTCTTATCCGGAGACGCGCAGGCAGGTGTCGCTGCACGGCGTCAGCCTGGCTGTAACATGCTTGCCCCGGTCGCCTGAAACTGCATGCATTCGAGCCTCGCACACGACTTGACTGCCGACGATGTCATGCGCGGCAAACGCGCGCTCGTTGCAGACGCGGCGTGGGCCAGCCTCACCGGGTCGCTATACGGCGGTGTCATTCTGGTCGGATTCGCCCTCGACCTGGGCGCGGGCCCGTTCCTGATCGGCCTGCTCGCGGCGATTCCGTTTCTCGCACAGGTCGTTCAGCTGCCTGCGGTCGCGCTGATCGAGCGCATCCGGCAGCGGCGCAAGATCACGGTGTTTTGCGCAACGGCAGCACGCGCGATCATCCTGGCCCTCGCGTTGCTGCCGTTGCTGCCCGATCATCGCACGCGGCTCGCAGCGTTATTTGCCGCCCAGGTGAGTGTCACCACGCTGGGCGCGATCGCCGGCTGCTCGTTGAACTCGTGGCTGCACCAACTGCTGCCGCGCGAAGGTCTGGGCGCTTTTTTCGCGCAACGCCTGTTCTGGTCGACCGGTCTCGGTGCAATCGGTGCGCTGCTCGCCGGCATCGTGATCGACCATTGGCCGTTCGGCGAGCGACTGGAGGCCTACTCGCTCACCTTCGCCCTGGCCGGACTCGCAGGTTTTGTGAGCTCCTGGTTCCTGAGCAGAGTTCCGGAGCCGCCCATGCAGAGCCCTGGCGGGCACGCGTCGCTGTTGAGTGCGATCGGCGCACCGTTTCAGGACCGCAATTTCCGCAGAGTGATCGTGTTCATGGGTTCCTGGAATGTCGCCTCGAATCTGGCCGCGCCGTTTCTCGCGGTGTACTTGCTGAGGCAGCTCGGCTATCCGCTGAGCACCGTGACCTCGCTCTGGGTCACCAGCCAGATCGCCAACGCGCTCACGCTCTACCTGTGGGGCCGGTTGTCGGACCGGCTCTCCAACAAGGCGATCCTGGCGGTTGCGCTGCCGGTCTATTTTCTGTGCACGCTCGGCCTGGTGTTCACGGCGATACCCAGCCGGCATACGCTCACCTTGCCGCTGCTCTACCTGATCCACCTGTTGATGGGCGCGGCCTCGGGCGGTATCGCGCTTGCCACCGGCAACCTCGGCCTGAAGCTCGCGCCACCCGGAAAAGGCACCGTATACCTGGCGAACGTAAGTCTGGTCGGCTCAGTCGCCGGCGGGATTGCCTCGATCCTGGGCGGCGCGCTCGCGGACTGGTTCGCGAGCCGCGAGCTGTCTCTTACGTTCCACTGGATCTCACCAGCTGTCGTGAGCGAGGTCACCCTCCTCCAGTTCCAGCACTGGGAATTCCTGTTCGCCATCTCCGCCGCGCTCGGCCTGTACGTCATGCATGCGCTGTCCCGGATCGAAGAAGGCGAGCGCATCAGCGAGCGTCACGTGGTACAGCAATTCGTGTTGGAGGCCTTCCGCACCATCGATCAGTTGTCTTCCATCGAGGGACTGCGGCTGACGATTCTGATTCCATTCGCACGTCTGTTCGAGCGGCGCAGATACGTGCGCCGGAACACACCGCCGCCAGACAAGTTTCTGTAGCGCCCGCCGCCTGCCTCCCCTCGCACGCCATGCCCCATGACATCAGCCTGATCACCACGATCGCAGCCGCGCTGGGCCTGGCATTGTTGATGGGCTTCATCGCCGCGCGCCTGAAGATTCCACCGCTGGTGGGCTATCTGATCGCCGGCGTCATCATCGGACCGGCCACACCGGGCTTCGTCGCCGACGTCGCGCTCGCCGGTCAACTGGCCGAGATCGGCGTCATGCTGCTCATGTTCGGGGTGGGCCTGCATTTCTCGCTGGACGATCTGCTGGCCGTGCGCAAGGTCGCGGTGCCGGGCGCCATCGTGCAGATCGCGGTCGCCACCGCGCTGGGGATGGGGACGGCCCGGTACTGGGGCTGGAGCCCGGGTGCTGCGCTCGTGTTCGGTCTTGCCCTGTCGGTCGCGAGCACGGTCGTGCTGCTGCGCGCACTCGAAGATCGAGGCGCGCTGGATTCGGTGAATGGCCGCATCGCTGTAGGCTGGCTGGTCGTCGAGGATCTGGTGATGGTACTGGTCCTCGTGCTGCTGCCTGCCACAGCAGGCATGCTGGGCGGCGAGCCCGATGCGCTGGCGCACAATGCATCGGGCCACGGGGTATGGGGCGAGCTCGCGATCACGCTCGGCAAGGTGGCTGCATTCGTCGTGCTCATGCTGGTGGTCGGTCGCCGCCTGTTTCCAAAGCTGTTGTGGCTGGTCGCTCAGACCGGCTCGCGCGAGCTGTTCACACTGTGCGTCATCGCTGCGGCAGTCGGCGTGGCGTACGGGTCGGCGAAGCTGTTCGACGTGTCCTTCGCGCTCGGCGCATTCTTCGCGGGCATGATGCTGCGCGAGTCGGATTTCAGTCACCGCGCCGCCGAGGAGTCGCTGCCGCTGCGCGATGCCTTCTCGGTGCTGTTCTTCGTTTCGGTCGGCATGCTGTTCGATCCGCGCGTGTTGATCGCAGAGCCGCTCAAGGTGCTGGCGGTCGCCGCCATCATCATTCTCGGCAAGACGCTCGCTGCTATCGGGCTCGTGCTTGCCTTCCGCTACCCGCTCAACACCGCGCTCACCGTAGGCGCGAGTCTCGCGCAGATCGGCGAATTCTCATTCATTCTGGCCGGGCTCGGTGTCTCGCTGCATTTGCTCCCCGCTGAGGGGCAGAGCCTGATTCTCGCGGGCGCGCTGATTTCGATCGCGTTCAATTCGGTGGTCTTCGCGGCGATCGAACCGGTGCGCTCGTGGGCAATCGCACGCTCACCGTTCGCAGGGCGGCTGGAGCACAGCGAGGATCCGCTTGCCGAGCTGCCCACCACCATCGATCAAAGCCGCTTGTCAGGCCAGGTGGTTCTGATAGGTCACGGACGCGTGGGCCGACGCATTGCGCAAGCATTGAGCGAGCGTGGCATCGCTTATGTGGTGGTGGAACAGAATCGCGAACTGGTCGAGAGGTTGCGCGCAGGCAACGTCGCCGCGGTAGCCGGTGACGCCTCCGATCCGGCCGTGCTGATTCAGGCGCACGTCGCGCGTGCGAGCCTGCTCGTGATCGCGACGCCGGATACCTTCGACGTGCGCAAAATGGTCCAAGTCGCGCGCACCTTGAATCCCAGCATCGAGGCGGTGGTTCGCACGCATAGCGAGGAAGAAGCCGATCTGCTGCGCAAAGAGGGGGTGGCAACCGCATTTGTAGGCGAGCACGAGCTGGCGCTCGGCATGACGCGCTACGTGTTCACGCGCATGGGCGCGGAGCATTAGCCTGCAGCGTCCTTTGCGTCTTTCAGTTCGGTTTAGTGCCATGGCTTGACGCCGTCTTACATTTCGGTAATCATGGAAATATGGAAATAAGTGATGCAGTCAACGCGCTCAGTGCGCTGGCACAGGAGACACGGCTGTCGGTCTTTCGGTTGCTGGTCGAAGCCGGCCCGCAGGGGCTGCCGGCCGGGCAGATCGGCGATGCGCTCGACGTCGCGCCCGCGACCTTGTCATTTCATCTCAAGGAATTGAGCCGGGCCGGCCTGGCGACATCGCGTCAGGACGGCCGCTTCGTCTATTACGCCGCGGACTTCGAGTGTATGGCGGCGCTGATGACTTTTCTCACCCGCAACTGCTGCCAGGGCATGCCGCAGGCTTGTCTCACCACGGTCGAAACCGAGCTCGGCCGCTGCTGCCCGCCGCAGAACAAACGCAAACTCACCAGGAGCCGTTCATGAAGCGCTTTCACGTGCACGTCGCCGTCGACGATCTCGAAGCCAACATTGCCTTCTATTCGGCCATGTTCGGTACTACCCCCACCGTCGTGCAGGCCGACTACGCGAAATGGATGCTGGATGACCCACGCGTCAACTTCGCCATCTCCAGTCGCGGGCTCAAGGCCGGCATCGATCATCTGGGCGTGCAGGTCGATTCCGACAGCGAGCTCGCCGCTTTACGCGGCCAGGTGGAGCAAGCGCAGATCTCCGCGCTGGACCAGAGCAACGCGACATGTTGCTATGCGCGCTCGGACAAGCATTGGGTAACCGATCCGCAGGGCATCGCGTGGGAAACGTTCCACACGCTCGACACCATCCCCGTGTTTGGCGAAGATGTTCGCACCGTAGT
>JBGQKF010000067.1:0-12929 GCA_041499435.1 Gammaproteobacteria bacterium | reverse complement strand
GGGCGGCTTCGTATGCCGGCTGGTGGTTCTGGATGCCGTGGCATACAAGAAATCCAAAGGTCTGATTCCTGCGAGCGCCGAAATGCTTCCGATTCCGAAGAAGCCCGGTGACGTAGGTATCGTGACCGCCGACGACATCAAGGGCATGGTCAAAGCGGAAGGTCTTGGCGAGATCCAATCAGGCGACTGCGTCGCGTTGCACACCGGGCAGGGCAACACCTGGGGTAACGCACACTGGCCCACCATGACCACGGAGCAGCGTGCCGCGGCTCGGTCGATTTTCGGGCAGGGCGAGCCCGGTTTCGGCTTGAGCGCGTGCGAGTACTTCGCCTCCAGGGATATCGCGCTCACCATGGGCGACACCTCCGCGAACGACGCGCAGCCAGGCAATGAAGTCGAAGGCTGGGCGGTTCCGTGCCACACGCAGATTCAAACCCGCTTCGGCATCTGGAACCTGGAAAACGTCGATACCGAATCGCTGGTCGCGGCCGGCATCAAGGAAGGCGCGTTCATCTGGGCACCGCTGCGCATGGTCGGCGCAACCGGCTCGCCCGGCAACCCGGTCGTCCTGTATTGATCCAAGACGTACGGCTTAAGTCTCAAGAGCGGCGACGCAAGTCGCCGCTCTTTTTTTTCGCGTCACTCGAAGATCGCTTCGACGCTGCCCAGCGTCTCGATCGTCATGACAACACGATCGCCCGGATTCAGCCACTTGGTCTCGACTACGCTGCCGGTGAACACGAATTCGCCCGCGCGCAGGCTGCGGCCGCGTCGCGCGAGAGCATTCGCCAGCCACGCCAGTGCATTGAACGGATGACCCATGACATCGGCGCCGCGGCCACGGCCGACCTCCACGCCGTTGATGCGCGTCGTGCCGACCAGCGCAGGAATGTCGAGCTTGCGCCAGTCCAGAACCGGTGTGCCGAGCACGCAACCGGCATCGAAGAAATCGTCTGCAATCAAGGTGGGCGTATCCAAAGCTTTGTAGTCGACGTAGCGGTCGTCGACGATTTCCATGCCGGTCATCAACGCTTCGATTGCATGCGACACACCTTCAGCCGTGAACGGCGCCTGTACGGGATCGAGATCGGCGCCCAGCCGAACCACGATCTCGCACTCCACCCCCACGTGCAGAAAGCTCGCATGGGGCACGGCGGCCGGCGAGCTCCACACCGTGCTGGCGAAGACGCCGCCCGCGCAAGGATTGGGGATGCCCAGGAACTCCTGCATGACTTTGGTCGTGCAACCGATCTTGTGACCGGCCACCCGGCCCAGCCCGGCTGCGGTGAGCATTTCATGCAATGCATCCTGCACGCGGTAGGCCCGCACCTCATCGGCTGGGCGGATCGCGCTTTCGAGCGCCGGCAGGGCGCGCCGGCCGAGGCGATGATCTGCTATGAATCGCGCGGCGGCATGATCCTCAGCAGGCATGATGGGGTCCTATGGTTACCCGGCGCTCGCGGCAAACCAGGTGATCGAAGCGAGCCCTGCGATCACAGCAACGATGGTAAGCACGATGGAAAGTTGCTCCCAGACCGCACCGCGCCGGATGGTGAGCAGCCGGTCGGCTTGCAGCAGCGAAAAGATCACGGCGGCGGCACCGAGCAGCCCGGGAGCGAATGCCCACCAGCCAATGCGCCGACCCAGAAAATAGAGAAACGCGTAGAACAACCCGAAGAATGCGGCCCACACCGCCATGCGCAGAGCCGCACGCACCCCCGCGCTCGCGCGCGGGTATCCCGCTTCTCGCGCGATCTGCGAAGCGCTCCGGTAGATAGCACGGACACCGATGAAGATGAAGTAACCCAGCCCTGCGCCTAGCAGCAGCGCACCGGCAAGGAAGACAACGGGAAGCAAAGCATCGCCCTCCAGTTATGCCCGGCCGGTCGTGCCGGCCGAATGATGCATCATTTTAACCGACCCCCGGGAAGCGCATCGCAGGCTCCATCATGCTGCAAAGCGTCAGAGAGCGCGTTGCGCCTCCGCGGCTTGACACCGCCTTAACCTGTTCAACATAATCGGCCGGCTGTTAAGTAGCGCCCGGTTCCCTCGCGTTGCAGGGCGCAATCACAAGAAGATCTACCTTTGGAAGGAGGAGAAAACATGGGGACGCACGTGTCCATCGTTCGCCGCCCGGGCGCGCTTGCACGGCCGTTCTCCCTCGCGTTGTTCGCTCTGGCCAGCCTGGCTTTCGCCGGGTCGGCTTCTGCTCAGAGCGCCGCGCAGAGGGCAGCCGATGCGGCGAAGAAGATTTGCGCCGGCAAGACCATCACCATCGTCTGGGAAGCCGGCCTGCAATCGCTCGATCCGCTCAATTTCTCAGGGCCCAAGTGGGAGGCGCTGACCGGCTGCAAGATCAAAGTCGTCGAAGTCCCGACCGCCGAGATGTTCACCAAGATCATGCAGGAGTATCGCGCGAACACCGGCGCCTACGACGCCCTCAACGTCATTCCGGCGTGGATGCCCGATCTGGTGCAGGCCGGTGCGCTCGAGCAGCTCGACTCCTACGTCGACAAGTACGCGTTCCGCGCCGAGCTGCAGAAGATCGCGCCGACCTACCGCGACAACCAAATGACGGTAAACGGCAAGATCTACGGCTTTCCCGATGACGGCGACGTATTCCTGTTCTACTACCGCAAGGACATCTTCGACCGTGCGGACCTGAAAAAGGACTTCAAGGCGAAGTACAAGTACGACCTCGCGCCGCCCAAGACCTGGAAGCAGTTCGATGAGATCGGCAGCTTCCTCACCGAGAAGCTCAAGAGCGAGGGCATCTACGGCGCCTCCTTCTTCCGTGAGCCGCCCTACACCATGTTCATGTTCGAAGAGCGCTTCCGCGTCGAAGGCGGCAAGTTCTTCGATGCCAACATGAAAGCCACGGTGAACAGCCCGATCGGCGTGAAAGTGTTCACCGACATGCGCAACGAGAACCGCTTCATGCCTCCGGGCGTGGAGAAATTCGGCTTCGTGGAAAACCTCGCGGTGTTCCTGAAGGGCCAGAGTGCGATGACCATCTCCTGGCCGCCGTATGGCCGCTTCGCCGCCGGTTACCTGGCAGACGAAAAAGCGCTCGACTGGGTACCGAAGTCGCAGATTGCCAATAAGGTCGGGTACGCGCTGCCGCCTGGCGGACATCCCGAGCTCGCCGCCGGCTTCGCCCTGTCGGTCGCCTCGACCAGCAAGCAGAAGGAACAGGCCTATCTGTTCATTCAATGGTTGAACAGCGAGGAGATCTCGAACCAGCGCGTGCAGCTGCCTTACACGTTGCGCGATCCGTTCCGCGATTCGCATTACGTCAACCCGCAATACCTGAGCCGTTGGCCCGATGCGAAGTATTACCTCGCCGCCTTGCAGGATGCGTCGAAGACGGGCCTGCTGGATCTGTCGCTGATTCAGACCGACAAGTACGAAGAGGCTCTGCGTCAGGGCATCAGCCGCCTGTGGGCGGGTGAGGATCCCAAGAAGATCCTCGACGATGTGGCGAACCAGTGGGATCAGATCACGCAGCAGGTCGGCGTGGACAAACAGAAGGCCGTATATTCGGCGTGGGCGGCGAAATCGGGCGCCTATCCGAAGTGAGGTGACGTTTCAGAGCGTGCGGCGGCCTCGAATGCTGCCGCACGAGCGGTTCGTGCGGGAGCGCTGGCAAAGGCGAGCGCTCTTTAGCTTTTATGCAAGTAAGTATTCGATAGGCTCGTGGTGAGCATAGGTTGGCAGCTCCCGCGCAGCGCTCAGATAGAGCGGCGCCCGATCTCGCGGCCGGTTCCGAAATGAGCGCGGGTTGCGGCTAAAAATTAGAGAACGATTCTGTGGCTCAATTGATTTCCACCGCCGGCCCCGCTCTGCAGACGCAGCGACGCTTTGGCGAGCGCAACTTCAAGTACCTGCTGGTCGTACCCTCGATCTTCGTCCTGCTGCTGATCGGCATCTTTCCGCTGGCCTATCTCCTGGTGGTTAGCTTCCAAGGCATCACCATGACCGAAGTGGACACGAGCTTCGTCGGCCTGCGCAACTATGCGCAGTTGTTTCACGACCGCCGCTTGTGGGAATCGCTGCTGCACACGGTCATCTTCACCGTCGTCGCGCTGCCGCTGGAGCTGGTGCTCGGCCTGGGGCTTGCACAATTGTTCCTCGATCGCCTGCCCGGCCGGCAGGTGTTCATCGCCCTCCTGGTGCTGCCGGTAGTCGTTTCTCCGATCGTATCGGGCGCAACCTGGTCGCTGATGTTCGACCACCGCTTCGGACCGATCAACCAGATCATCGGCTGGATCACAGGGCATGAGACTACGTTGCTGTGGACCATCAATCCGGATCTCGTGTATCCCGCGATTCTCGCCGCCGAAGTGTGGCAGTGGACGCCGTTCATGTTCCTGTTGTTGCTCGCAGCGCTGGCCAACGTGGACAAGTCGCAGCTGGAAGCCGCTGCCATCGACGGCGCGGGCTACTGGCGCACGTTCTTTCGCATCGTGCTGCCGGCGATCTGGCCGGTGATGGCCATTGCGATTCTCATCCGCGGGCTCGACCTGTTCCGGTTGTTCGATATCGTCTGGGCACTCACCAAAGGCGGCCCCGGCACCAGTACCGAGACGATTTCGATCTTCACCTATGTGAAGGGCTTTCAGCAGTTCGAGACCAGCTATACGGGAGCCGTCGCGTTGTTGATCATCGGGTTGCTGTCGGCGGTGGTATTCATGGCGCTGAAGCGCGTCGAGCTCGCCAGATAACTTAGACAAATGGACCTCCCCGCCCGCCATCGGATCCGTCTCACCCTGCGCCTGACTGCCGCGGTGGCAGTGACGATGCTGTTCCTCTTCCCGATCTACTGGCTGTTCATGATCTCGTTCAAGACAGCCGAGGAGATCTACTCTTATCCCCCGAAGTGGTATCCGTCGCACTTCGGCCTGGGCAGCTATCTGGTGTTGTTCAAGGACGGCGATGCGACTACGGTGTGGAACAGCCTGGTGGTCGCCGGCGTGAGCACCGTCATCGCGATGTTCCTCGGCACGATCTGCGCATACAGCCTCGCGCGCTTCAGGACCGGCGGCGAGAACCTCGCCAACTGGATCATCTCGCAGCGCATGGTGCCGCCGATCGCGGTGGTGTTTCCGATCTTCCTGTTGTACGTCTGGCTCGGCTGGGTCGACAGCTACATCGGCGTGATCCTGCTGTACACCGCGTTCAACCTGCCGTATGTGATCTGGATGATGCGCGGCTACATCCTGGACATCCCGCGCGCCCTCGAGGAATCCGCGATGGTGGACGGGTGCACGCGCTGGGAGGTGATCTGGAAGGTGGTATTTCCGATGGCGCGCGCCGGCTTGTTCGCCACCGCTATCTTCACGTTCGTGTTCGCATGGAACGAGTTTCTGTTCGCGCTGGTGCTGACGCGTACCGAGGTGACAACGTATACCGTGCAGGTCACACACTACTTCGGCGGGCAGTCGAATTTCTGGGCGAAGATTTCGGCGATGTCGGTGCTGGGTACGCTGCCGATCTTTATCGTCGTCGCATTCATGCAGCGCTATCTGGTGCGTGGGATTTCGCTGGGGGCGGTGAAGGGCTAATGGCTGACCTCAAAATCACCGCCCTTCACAAATACTACGGCCCCGTGCACGCCGTGAAAGGCATCGACCTGGAGATCCCGGCAGGCGAATTCACCGTGCTGGTCGGGCAATCCGGTTGCGGCAAGAGCACGTTGCTCAGGACTATCGCCGGGCTGGAGGACGCCGACCAGGGTTCCATCGAGATCGGCGGCGAGGTGGTCACCCACGTGCTGCCGCGCGATCGCGACATCGCGATGGTGTTCCAGAACTACGCGCTGTATCCGTACATGACCGTGTTCGACAACATCGCGTTCGGACTGCGCGCCCGCAAAACGCCGAAAGCGGAGGTCGAGCCGAAGGTGAGACGTGCTGCCGAGATGCTCGCCATCGAGCCGTTCCTCAAGCGCTACCCGCGCCAGTTGTCGGGTGGGCAGCTACAGCGTGTGGCGATCGGACGCGCCATCGTACGCAATGCACGGCTGTATCTGTTCGACGAGCCGCTTTCCAACCTCGATGCGCAGCTGCGCGAAGAGATGCGTGGCGAGATCAAGCGCCTGCATCAAGAGCTCGCGAAGACCATGATCTACGTTACGCACGATCAGATCGAAGCCATGACCATGGCCGATCGCATCGTGCTGTTGCGTGACGGGTGCATCGAGCAGGCCGGTGCACCGCTCGATCTCTACGAGCGACCGGCCACACGCTACGTGGCCGGGTTCCTCGGCTCGCCCGCTATGAATTTCATCCCGGCTCGCCTCATCGGGAACAACGACGGCCTCGCGATTCAGCTCACCGACGGCGCGCTACTGCCATTGCCGGCCGCTCGCAGTCAGCGGCTTGCAGACCGGCGCGATCAGGAGATCACGCTCGGCGTGCGTCCGGAGCACATGAGCCGTGCCAGCGCAGCCGGGTCGCGCCCCGGCCTCGTCACCCGGAATGTGACCATCGAGCTGGTGCAGCCGACCGGCTCGCGCACGTACGCGACCTTCCGGCTCGGCAACGCCGCAGCGGTGGCCGAGCTGCAGGCGCACGATGTGTCGCAACCCGGCGAGAGCATCGACCTTGCAATCGATATGAATCGGGTCGTGGTGATCGATCCCGCGACGGAGAAGGTGTTGATATGAGGAAGAGCGTGAATAGGTGAAAGCGTGAAAAGGTGAAGAGGTGAATAGGTGAACAGGTGAAGTTGTAGGTGAGGCGATGGGCTTTTTGACAGCAAGCGCGAGTTATTGACTCGGAGAGAAGACGGCAGCATCACCTGCTCATTCGTCTCTTCACCTCTTCACCTCTTCACCTTTTCACCTCTTCACTTCGACTAGGACAATAACCAACATGAAAGCTAAAACTCCCTCCCACGCCATCGCCCTATACGGCACCGAGCAGCCCGACGTCGTGGGTCGCGTGCTCGCGGCCGGAGCGATTTCCGTCGAGCTGGACAACGGTCAATTGCGCTACCTCAAAGTGAACGGCGTCGAGGTGCTGCGTGCCGTTGCGTTCCTGGTGCGCGATGAAAACTGGGGCACTTACACACCGACCCTCGCCGGCCTGAAGGTGGATGAACGCGCCGATGGGTTCTCGGTGAAGTATCACGCCGTGGCGCAACGTCCAGGACAGGAGATCGCGTTCGACGCTACCATCGAAGGCAAGGCCGACGGCAGCCTCGAATTCGCCGCAGCCGCCACGCCGAAGACCGACTTTCTGACCGCCCGCACCGGCTTCGTCGTCTTGCATCCGCTCAAGGGAGTGGTCGGCAACAAGGTCGAAGTCGAGCACGTCCATGGCTCGATCGAGAAGTCCAAGTTTCCCGAGCTCGTCAATCCGATTCAGCCGTTTCTCAATATCCGCGCGTTGACGCACGAAGTGATGCCCGGCGTGAAGGCCGCGGTGCGCTTCGAAGGCGACACCTGGGAAATGGAAGATCACCGCAACTGGACCGACGCCTCGTTCAAGACCTACGTGCGACCGCTCGTTCTCCCGTGGCCGTATACCTTGAAGGCCGGAGAAACGATCAAGCAGTCGGTAAGCGTAAGGCTGATCGGTACTCCGCCCAAGCCCGCGCAGGGCGCAAAGGCCCAAGGCATCGAAATCAAGCTCGGCGCCGCGGGGCGCAAAGTGTTGCAGCCGATCGGGCTCGGCATGCCCGCCGGCGAGATCGAGCACGCCATCGAGCAGCTCGATCTGCTGCGCGATGTCGCACCGAAGTTCCTGCAATGCCATTTCGATCCGCGCGAGAAGCACGGGCTCGAGCAGCTTTATGGGTACCGCGTGCTGTGCGAGCAGATCGGCGCGAAGTGCCTGCTCGAAATCGTGGTCGAGAGCATTGACGACTACAAAGGCGAGTTGCAGCGGCTCGCGGACATGGTGAAGCAATCGGGCCTCAACCTCGCGGCGATTGCCGTGTGTCCCGTGGGCGATCTGAAGTCGGTGTTGCCGGGCGGCCCGCGCCCGCCGGCCCCTGCGCTCGAAGGTCTCTATGCGGCTGCGCGCGAGGCATTCCCGGACGTGCGTATCGGCGGCGGGATGTTCTCGTTCTTTACCGAGCTCAACCGCAAGCGTCCGCCCGCGCAGCTGCTCGATTTTGTGATGAACACGACGTGCCCCATCGTGCATGCGGCTGACGACCGCTCGGTGATGGAAACGGTGGAAGCCCTGCCCTACCAGGTGAAAACGGCACAATCGTACATCGGCAAGACGCCGCATCGGGTCGGCCCGAGCGCGATCGGCTGTCGCGACAATCCTCACGGCAAGACCTTCACGCCCAATCCAGGCAACGAGCGCGTGTGCCTCGCGCGGATGGATCCGCGGCAGCGCAGCCTGTTCGCGGCGGCGTGGGGACTCGCCTATCTGGCAACGCTGGCGCGCACGGATGTCGAGGCGATCAGCCTGGGTGCGCCGACCGGGCCGCTCGGCGTCATCTATCGCAAGACCGATTACGCACAACCGTGGTACGACTCACTTTCGAGCGCCGCGGTATATCCGCTGTATCACATCGTGAGCGGGCTCGCTCGCGGCATCGGCAGCAAGCTGGTCGCGGCCGACTCTAGCGATTCGGCGAAAGTACAGTGCCTGGCCTACCGCGCAAAGAAGGGCACGACCGTCTGGCTCGCCAATCTCACCGCAGACGAGCAGAACGTAAGCTTGAACGGCGCTGCGGGTCCGGTGTTCGGTGCGATGCTCGACGGGAGCACGTTCGTAACCGCGACCACCGACCCGCAGAAGTTCCAATCCGGGTACAGGCCGATCAACGATCCCCGCAAGATCAAGCTGAAGCCGTATGCGGTCGCTATACTTTCGGTGAATGATTAGCCGGCTGCGAAGGCGTGAAGGAAGTGAAGGAGGTGAAGGAGGTGAGCCTCCTCTCCCTGACCCTCTCCCCCAGTAAAGGGGGAGAGGGGATGTGGTGACGCAGAGATGAGCGTCGCATTTACGCCTTCACCCTTCACGCATTCACCTCCTTCACTTCCTTCACTTCCTTCACGCCTTCGGCTCATGATCATTGCCAACATCTCCGATCTGCGTGAGCTCGCGCGCAGGCGTTTGCCGCACGCGCTGTTCGACTTCATCGACGGTGGCGCGCAGGATGAGGTCACGCTGCGCGCGAATGAGGCGGATTTCCACAAGCTCGCCCTGCTGCCACGCGTGCTCACGGATGTATCCGAACGCAACCAGTCGGTCACTGTCTTCGGGCAGAAGCTCGCGCAACCGTTGATCCTCGCACCCACCGGCTTGCCCGGACTGCTCTGGCCTGATGGCGCCCTCGAAGCCGTCCGCGCCGCGGATGACGCTGGTGTGGCTTTCTGTCTCAGCACGATGTCGACGTCCAACATCGAGCAGGCCGCCGCTGCCGCTTCAAGCCCGATCTGGTTTCAGCTCTACATCATGCGCGATCGCGAACTGGCACGCAGCATGATGGAGCGCGCCAAGGCTGCCGGCTGCTCGGTGCTCGTGCTCACCGTCGATCTCGCGATGCAAGGGCAGCGCGACCGCGACGTGCACAACGGGCTCACCATTCCGCCGCAGTTCCGGTTGTCCAATGTGCTCGATTTCGCCATGCATCCGGGCTGGGTGTGGCGCTTCTTGACCGGGCCGCAAGTGACGCTCGCAAACTTCGTCGGCACGACCGGCCACAAGGACGACATGTTCACCATCGCTGGTTTCGTGAACTCGCAGTTCGATCAGTCGGTGACGTGGAAAGACATCGAATGGGCCAAGAACATCTGGGGCGGCCCGCTGGTGTTGAAAGGTATCTTGAGCCCGGATGACGCCCGGCTCGCTGTGCAGCACGGCGTCGATGGCGTAATCGTGTCTAATCACGGCGGGCGCCAGCTCGACGGCGTGCGCTCCGCAATCGCTGCTCTGCCCGACGTCGTCGAAGCGGTGGAAGGCAAGCTCGATGTGGTCCTCGATGGCGGAGTGCGCCGCGGAACCGATATCCTCAAAGCGCTCGCCCTGGGCGCAAAAGCCTGTATGATCGGCCGCCCGTTCCTGTACGGACTCGCCGGCCGCGGCGGAGCCGGCATAACGCTCGCATTACAGATCCTCTACAACGAGCTGGACCTCGCGCTGGCGCTCACCGGTTGCGCGAGCGTAAGTGAGCTCGACACTTCTTTCATCGGCTGGCGCTCATGAGGCTGTCGGGGGCGTTTGAATCGCGTAAACTAGAGCCGCACTACGGAGGGGCGCCATGAGCGTAGTACAGATGCCGAACGTAGCGTCGTGGAACGCACCGTTCGACACACAGCAGCGGGAGAGCCTGACGGATCTGCTCGAAGACGGGCAAGTCCTGTTGTTTTCCGATCTCCGCTTCGAGTTGAACAACGAAGAGCGGCAACTGCTTTCGCCATCCACCGCAGACGGCAGCTCCAAGAACATTTCGTTCGACCCGCAAAGCAGACGAATTTCTGGCTCTGCTCTGACCGGCGCGCAGCTCGAAGTGCTGCGCGCGATAATGGCGCGCTTCGTCGACCAGTGCACGGGTTTCTTGCAGCGCATGTTGCCGGAGTATGCCGGGGCACTGGAGACGCGTCTGACGAGCTTCCGCCCGTTGGCAGTAGAAGGCCGCGACACCTCGGATCGCAAGAACGACACGCGCCTGCACGTGGATGCGTTCGCTTCGCGCCCCAACCACGGGCAGCGGATTCTGCGCGTGTTCTCGAACTTGAATCCTGACGGCAAGCCACGCACCTGGCTGGTCGGTGAGCCGTTCGAGTCGTACGCACAGCACCTTTTGCCGTATGTCCGAAGGCAATGGCCGCTCGAAGCCGCGGTGCTGCATCGGCTGGGCATCACCAAGCAACGGCGCACACCGTACGACCACTGCATGCTCCAGCTGCATGACCACGGCAAGCTGAGTGAAACCTACCAGCGCGAGTCGCCACGCACCCGCATCGATTTTCCCGCCGGCTCGACCTGGATCTGCTTCACAGATCAAGTGTTGCACGCTGCGCTCGGGGGGCAATATCTGCTGGAGCAGACATTTTTTCTGCCGCCCGCGGCGATGCGCCACCCGGAGCGCTCGCCGTTACGCACGCTCGAGCGCCTGACCGGGCGTTCGCTGGTCTGAGATTACACCGGCTGCGTGAGACGCGGCTGCTCTCGCGTGTCGCGTAGTGCTCCGTTTTTCGTTTCACTAACCGAGAAAGAGACCCATGTCCCGACCCATCATCAATCCCGGCCAGGTGGACTGGTCCGGCGAAAACCCCGGCATGTACCTGAAGGAAAGCGCGGACGGACCGTTTGTGACGCTCATCAGTTTCTTCCGCGTCGTGCTCTCTCCGCACGGCAAGGGGCATGCCGCATTCATGCTGCTCGATCCGCAAGGCAACGGCAAGGATGCGCGCAAACCCAACGTGTGCATCACCGACAACGAGCCGCTCGCAATCTATCTGCGCGACAACTTCGTGGCCCACTTCGGTGCTTTCAAGACGGCAGCCAACCTGCGCGCCACGCGCATGGAGGCGGGTTGGGATTTCCAAGCCAGCGGCGACGGCCGGACCACACATACCGAGTGGTTCCGCAGCACGATCGGACAAGTCAGCCTGTCCTGGGATCGACTCGGCGCACCCTTCATCGTCGAGATGCCGAAGGACAAATCGGCTACCGGCAAGCACGAGATGTTCTCGCTGTTTGTCGAGTCCCCAAGCGTGCGTGCGACGATCAATGGCAACAGCGTCGCAGGCCGCGCCTTCGCGCGCGAGTTCGCAGGGAAAAAGGACAGCAGCACTGCGTTTCTGGCATTCTCGGAGACCTGGGTGAGCGTATAACGCAGCACGCGGCGACGCATCTTTGACATTTCTTGCGCGGGCCCGCGCGATTTGCCAGCATCATATGCGGGCTAGCGTCGTACGGCGCGAGACGAAGTCGCCCGCACCCCGGCTATAACCCTACAGTGTAATTTTCTTCCATCGCAGACCCGGTGAGTCAACGTCCAAGAAGCAGTCGGCCAGCGATGCTGCAGTCGTATGCGGCGCGCATGGTAGCAATTACTGCCGGGCCTGCATTTCATCCACGTTTCAAGGGAGAGCATCATGAATAAAATCGTACTCGCGCTGCTGGCAGCGATGTTGATGAGCGCCTCCGCGGCGCACGCTCAGCACGTCTTCTGCAAAGTCGAAGGCCAGAGGCAGGGAATCATCAAGGGCGATACCACTGTCAAAGGTCAGGAGAACAATCTTGCGATTCTCTCTATCGCCAGCGGCGTGCAGATTCCTTTCGATGCCGCGTCCGGACAAGCGACCGGCAAACGCCAGCATCAGCCGCTCACCATCGTCAAGAACCTGGACCAGGCTTCGCCCAAGCTGTTCCTGGCGGCGGTCACCAATGAGAACCTGAAACAGGTGGACTGCGTCTTCTATCACACCATCCCCAACGGCCTGCAGCAGGCCTTCTTCCGCATCCAGCTTCTCAACGCTCATATCGTCGAAACCGACATCGGCGGCAACGCGCTCACCAGCAACGGGATACACGAAACCGTGCGCATGACATTCGAGAAGATCATTCTCGAAGACCTCGTCACCCACGTTGTGGCGGAGGATGACGCGGCTCAGCTGCTGCAGTGACGGGCGTTGGAGGCGCCTCACCGGCGCCTTCGTAGGCTTTAAGACTGGCTACGGCGCAGACTGCGCGAGCAGCTCCTCGAGGTACTGCCTCCACAGGAGCGTGACGTAGTAGCTGCGATGCCCGCGCGTGCGCTCGCTCGCGGGAACCAGGACGTAGCGGCCATGCGGCACCCGTTTGATCTGCTGCTCCATGATGCCGAGCTCAGGCGGATTGATCTCGTCGTCGGCGAAGTTGACCGCGGTCACGGGCGCCTCGATGCGCTCCAGACCCGGGCTCGGGTCGTATGAACGGCTCGCTTCCACCGCATACAGCCAGTCGTTGGCATCG
>JBGQKF010000066.1:0-12944 GCA_041499435.1 Gammaproteobacteria bacterium | reverse complement strand
GGCGAAGGCACCGTTCAAGTCCACGAGATGCAAACGACGCGCGCCCTGCTCGATCCAGTGCTGCGCCGTCGCAGCCGGATCGTCGGAAAATACTGTGGCATTCTCCATGGCGCCCTGTTGCAAACGGACGCAGTGCCCGTCTTTGAGATCAATGGCCGGAATGATCAGCATGCTGCGCAGAACCGAAGGAGGGACCGCGAACGGTTTAGGGGGGACGGTGTAGTGCGGGGGAGGGTCAGTTGTTCCCAGCCATGATACATCAGTCGCTTGACGGAAAAAAAGCGTCCAGGACCGGCTTCTTGAAATTATCCCGGCTAAGCCTGCATCACCGGAACTTCCGCGCCTCGGCCGGTGCGTTGGTACGCCCCATCCCAGTGCACGAAGTTCGACAGCAGTCGCAGGCCGGCAGCCTGACTCTTTTCGGGGTGAAACTGCACGGCAAATAAATTGCCGCGTGCCACCGCGCAGGTGAATGGAAACGGATAGAAGGTATAGCCCGCGATCAAATCACGGTTGCCGGGTATCGGATAGTAGCTGTGTACGAAATAGAACCGGCTGCCCGAAGTGATGCCGGCCCATAAAGGATGTTCGAGCGTCTGATGCACTTCATTCCAGCCCATGTGCGGGACTTTGAGCTTGCCGCCATCGGGAGCGACCATCTTGTCTGCCGGGAAGCGCACTACTCGCCCGGTGAGCAGGCGCAGGCCCGGCACATTGCCCTCCTCGCTCAGCTCGAACAACATCTGCAAGCCGATGCAGATCCCCAGAAACGGCCTGGTCCGCGCCGCATCCAGCACTGCTTCCCGCAGGCCGCGCGCATCCAGTTCGCGCATGCAATCGGGCATTGCGCCTTGCCCTGGGAACACCACGCGCTGCGCGGCATCGATGTCGTGCGGATCTTCAGTCACCACCACCCGCAGCCCGGGCGACACGTGTTCGACGGCTTTTGAAACGGAGCGCAGATTGCCCATCCCATAGTCGACTACGGCGATATCGATCATCTACAGCGTGCCTTTGGTGGAAGGCAGGATACCTTGCATGCGTGGATCGGGTTCGACCGCCATGCGTAATGCCCGGCCGAAGGCCTTGAATGCCGTCTCCGACTGATGATGCGCGTTGCGGCCTTTGAGGTTGTCGATGTGCACAGTGGCAAGCGCGTGATTCACGAAGCCCTGGAAGAATTCATGAATCAAATCGACGTCGAACTCGCCGATGAGTGCTCGGGAAAAATCGACCTCGAACTCGAGACCAGGGCGTCCCGATAAGTCGATCACGACGCGCGTCAGCGCCTCATCGAGCGGCACATAGGCGTGTCCATAGCGCCGGATACCGGTCTTGTCCCCAAGGGCCTTCGCCACCGCCTGACCGAAGGTGATGCCCACATCTTCGACGCTGTGATGCGCATCGATACGCAGATCACCCACAGCCGCGATCTCGAGGTCGAGCATGCCATGGCGCGCGATCTGATCCAGCATATGATCGAAAAACCCAATGCCGGTGTTCAGCGCCGACTTGCCGGTGCCGTCGAGATCGAGCTTCACGCTGATCTGTGTCTCCAGCGTGTTACGAGTAACCTGGGCCTGTCGCATGTTGTAAATAGGGAGCCGAGATATTCACGCCGCCTGCCGCAGACTTTCCCGGAGCGCGCCGATGAATTGCGCGTTCTCCTCCGGCGTACCAACCGTCACCCGCAAGCAGTCCACCAGGCTCGCGTGTGACCCATTGAGATTCTTGATGAGCACGCCACGCATCTTCAGGCCCGCAAATACGGCGTCCGCGTGGGGTACTCGAAACAGAATGAAATTGGCTTCGCTTGGAAATGCGCTCACGCCCGGCAGCGCCGCCAACGCAGCCCATAGTCGAGCCCGCTCATCGCGAATCGCGCACGCTTGGGCCTCCAGGACGTCCTCACGCGCAAGCACATGCGCGGCGAGCTTCTGTGTGAGCACATTCACATTGTAGGGCAGGCGCAGTTTGTCCAGCTCCGCCAGCCACTGCGGCCGCCCGATCAGCATGCCTAGACGCAGACCGGCGAGGCCCAGCTTCGATACCGTGCGCATGACCAGCAGATTCGGGTAGCGCGCCAGCTCCGGTAAAAAGCTCTTTTGCGCAAATACGTGATACGCCTCGTCCACCACCACCAGCCCCGGACAGGCGTCGATCACGGCATGCACGGCATCGGCATCGAACAGATTGCCGGTCGGATTGTTCGGGTACGCAATGAAGGTCAGCGCCGGCTGGTGCACTTCGATTTCGCTTCGCATGCGAACCGGATCCAAAGCAAACGCCGAGGTGAGTGGAACACCAACGTAGCGCATGCCGGCAAAGGTAGCGATCATCTTGAACATCACGAACGACGGTTCCACGCTCATCAGGACCGCGCCTGGGCGATTCACCGCGAGCGCCAGGATCTGGATCAGCTCGTCAGAGCCATTGCCCAGCAGCAGCTCCATGCCTTCGGTCACCTTCATCGCTGCACGCAGACGCGCTTTGAGCGGCGCCGCTACGGGGTCTGGATAACGGTTCAAAGCGGCGCTCGACGTGAGCTCGCCGATCTCCGCGCGCAGGTCCGCGGGCAGGGCGTATGGATTCTCCATCGCGTCGAGCTTCACCAGGCCCCGGCTCTCGGGTACGTGGTAAGACGCCAGCGCACGTACCTCCGGCCGGATGACACTCTGTGGGGTCTTATCCATTTTGCCGATCTTATCCATGCAAACGATAGCGTGCAGACTGGGCGTGTGCGGGCAGGCCTTCGCCCATGGCGAGCTCCGCTGCGATGGTACCAAGTGTTTGCGCGCCTTCGCGGGAAACCTGGATGATGCTGGTCCGCTTTTGGAAATCGTAGACACCGAGCGCGGACGAAAAGCGCGCAGTGCGCGCGGTGGGCAGCACGTGGTTGGGACCAGCGCAATAGTCTCCCAGCGACTCGGACGAGTACTTGCCGACGAATATCGCGCCGGCATGACGCAGCTTGGGCAGCCAGCGCTCTGCGTCGTCCACCGCAAGCTCGAGATGCTCGGGGGCGATGCGGTTGGCGATTGCGCAAGCTTCCTCGAGGTCCCGCACTTTGATCGCGGCACCGCGTGCGCTCAACGATGCCGCAATCACATCTTTGCGCGGCATGGTCGGAAGCAGGCGTTCGATGCTCGCCATAACCGCATCGATAATGCGGCGGTCTGGACACAGCAGAATCGCCTGGGCCATCTCGTCGTGCTCGGCCTGGGAGAACAGATCCATGGCCACCCAGTCCGGACTGATATTGCCGTCGCATATGACCAGGATCTCCGAGGGACCGGCGACCATGTCGATGCCGACCACGCCGAACACTTTGCGCTTGGCCGCAGCGACGTATGCGTTGCCCGGGCCGACGATCTTGTCCACCTGCGGCACCGACTCGGTACCGTAGGCAAGCGCCCCGATTGCCTGCGCGCCGCCAATCGTGAAGATGCGATTGACGCCGCAAATCGCGGCCGCGGCAAGCACGAGGTCGCTGCGCTCGCCGTCCGGAGTCGGCACTACCATCACGATGTCGCGTACGCCGGCCACGCGCGCCGGCATTGCATTCATCAGCACCGTCGACGGATACGCCGCTTTGCCGCCGGGAACGTAGATGCCTACGCGCTCCAGCGGCGTCACCTGCTGTCCCAGACGCGTTCCGTCGCGTTCGGTGAAGCTCCACGACTCGCCCACCTGGCGCTCGTGGTAGGTGCGGATGCGACCGGCCGCCTGGACCAGCGCTTCGCGCTGCACCGTTGGCAGCCGTCCAAGGGCACCCTGCACATCGGCTTGAGACAGTTCCAGCGCCGCCATGGAGCCCACTTCCAGGCGATCGAAGCGACGCGTGTACTCGAGCACGGCGCTATCGCCGCGCTCCTTCACGTCGGCCAGGATAGCCGCGACGACCCGCTCGATGCTTTCATCCTGCGTATTCTCGAACGCGAGCAGATCGGCCAGCCTGCGCTCGAAATCCGGATCAGCGGTATCCAGGCGGCTAAGCTTCGACATGGGCACAGCCCGGTTCAACGGCCCGGGCGAAGGCTTGCAGCAGCGGCTGAATCAGGTCGTCCTTGAGCTTGAGCGCCGCTTGATTGACGATCAAACGCGCGCTGATCGGCATGATTTCTTCGACAACGACCAGATTGTTCGCGCGCAACGTATTACCGGTACTCACCAGATCCACGATGGCATCCGCGAGCCCCACTAACGGCGCAAGCTCCATCGACCCGTACAGCTTGATCAAATCCACGTGGACGCCCTTGGCGGCGAAATGCTCGCGCGCCGTGCGCAAATACTTGGTCGCCACGCGCAGCCGTGCGCCTTGACGTACTGCTGCGGCATAGTCGAAGCTCGCCGGAGCCGCCACGATCATGCGGCAGCAGGCAATCTTAAGATCGACAGGCTGGTACAGGCCCTCGGGTCCCGCCTCGTGGAGGACGTCCTTGCCGGCAATCCCCAGATCGGCTGCTCCGTAGCGCACGTAGGTGGGCACATCGGAAGCGCGCACGATCACGATATTCACGTCATGACGATTGGTACCGATGATCAGGCGCCGGGATGTCTCTGGATCTTCGCTCGGGCGTATGCCTGCGCTGTCCAGCATCGGCAGAGTCTCATCGAAGATGCGCCCTTTCGATAGTGCGATGGTGATGCGGTTCACAATTGGTGGAGCTGCGTTGCGCGAAAGAGGTTGATTCTACCGGGAAGCGGAAGCTCAAGGGTGGCCTGTCTCGTGGGCAACTGGCGTTAACCCTTTCGTTCAATGCGTCCGGCGGATTCGCGCTCCCAGCTGCGACAGTTTTTGGCTCCGGCCGGGCTTCGCCCTTAACGCACCCGCGCACGGGCGCATTAGCCTGCGCCGAAAGTTGAGCCCTTTGACGCTCAAGCGTCGTGCCAGATGATCAATGTGTCCGTCTGATCCTAGCACCCAGTTGGCTCAACTTTTCTTCGATGCACTCATAGCCGCGGTCCAGGTGGTATACGCGGTCGATCACCGTCTCGCCGCCTGCCACGAGGCCTGCAAGCACCAGGCACGCAGACGCGCGCAGATCGGTAGCCATCACACCGGCGCCGTCGAGCTCCGCTACGCCATGCACGATCGCTGTGTTGCCTTCGACATCGATGTTGGCTCCGAGCCGGCGCAGTTCCTGCACATGCATGAAGCGGTTCTCGAACACAGTCTCCGTGATCACGGATGTCCCTTGGGATACTGCGTTCAACGCCATGAACTGCGCCTGCATATCGGTAGGAAAGGCCGGATAGGGAGCGGTACGGATATTGACCGCCCGCAACGGAGTTTCGGCTTTCAATGCGAGCCAGTCGGCCCCATGCTCGACCCTTGCGCCCGTTTCTGCCAGCTTGGACAGCACCGCATCCAGGATGTCGGGCCGCGCATCCCGCAAGCGAATCTCGCCGCCCGTTGCGGCTGCGGCAACCAGGAATGTGCCGGTTTCGATGCGATCCGGCATGACTGTGTAGCTTGCGCCGTGCAGCTGTTGCACTCCCTCGACGGTGATGACGTCCGTGCCCTGGCCGCTGATGCGCGCACCCATGGCTATCAAACAATTTGCGAGATCCACCACCTCCGGCTCGCGCGCGGCATTCTCGATGATCGTTGTGCCCTCGGCCAGTGTCGCCGCCATCATCAGGTTCTCGGTACCGGTGACCGTCACCAGATCGGTCACGATGCGCACACCCTTGAGCCGCTCGGCCGAAGCGTGAATATAACCATGCTCGATGTTGATCTGAACACCCATCGCCTGGAGACCCTTGATGTGCTGATCGACCGGGCGCAGGCCGATCGCGCAGCCACCAGGTAGCGACACGCGCGCCTCGCCGAAGCGCGCCAGCAGCGGTCCCAGCACCAGGATCGAAGCGCGCATGGTTTTCACCAGCTCGTAGGGCGCCACCCGGTTGTGGACCCGCTCCGCATTGAGACTGACGCCCAAACGCTCGTCCAGCGAGACTTCGACACCCATCTGCGCCAGCAGCGAAAGCTTGGTGGTTACATCACGCAGGTGGGGAACATTGCGTACGTGCAATGTCTGCGGAGTCAGAATCGCCGCACACAGAATCGGCAGCGCCGCATTCTTCGCCCCGGAGATGCGCACTTCTCCCGACAGCGGGACGCCGCCGTTGATCACCAGCTTATCCATGCGAGCTCTGGCGCTCGGCCCAGTCTTCCGGCGTCAGGGTCTGCATGGACAACGCATGAATTTCTTCGCGCATGCGATCGCCGAGTGCGCCGTACACGATCTGATGGCGCTGCACGCGAGACTTGCCGCGGAAGGTCTCGCTCACGATCAGCGCTTCGAAGTGGTGGCCGTCGCCGATCACTTCCAGATGCTCGCATTGCAGATGATCCTCGATGTAGCGCTTGACGTCTTCTGGAGCAACCACGGCCGGCCTCCTCAACTGGAACGACAAACCCGGTATTTTACCGGCCTCAGTGCCGCAACTTGTATCCGGTGTGCAGCAATTTCATGCTCACCACGGACAGGAGCAAAAGGCAGCCGGTGACGACCGCGAAGCTCACCTCCGGGGCGATATCGCCTACGCCGAAAAACCCGTAGCGAAAGCCGTCGACCATATAAAAGAACGGGTTGAGATGCGAGGCCGCCTGCCAGAACGGCGGCAGCGACTTGACCGAATAGAACACGCCTGCGAGGAACGTGAGCGGGATGATGATGAAGTTCTGGAACGCGGCAAGCTGATCGAACTTGTCGGCCCAGATGCCGGCGATGATCCCCATCGCGCCCAGGATGCCGCCACCGATCAAGGCGAAAACGCAGACCCACAACACATTGGCCACCGGCAGATGCACAAACCATGCTGTGACCGCCAGCACCCCTGCGCCAACCACCACACCCCGCACCACCGCTGCCAGCATGTACGCCAGAAACGTTTGCGCCGGAGTGAGCGGCGTCAGCAACACAAAAATGATATTGCCGGTGATTTTCGATTGAATCAGACTCGACGAACTGTTTGCGAACGCGTTCTGCAACAGCGCCATCATGGCGAGCCCCGGTACCAGGAACGCCTTGTACGGCACGCCCGCGTAGACCTCCACCCGCGATTCGAGGGCGTGCGAAAAGATGAGCAGATACAGGAGCGAGCTCAGGATCGGCGCTGCGATGGTCTGAAAGCTCACCTTCCAGAAGCGCAGCAGCTCTTTGTACAGCAACGTGGGGAAGCCGGATTTCACGGCCTTTAGTGCCGATGCATCATCTGCACGAACACATCCTCGAGATCGGCCTGCACGACCTCGAGCTCCTGCACGTCGATCTGTTCGCGACGCAGAGCGGCGAGCAGGTCTTCTATCTGTGCGAATCGTTCCAGAGCAAGCACGCGGTTGTCGCCTTCCTCACTCACCAGCATACCGAGCAGGGAAGCCGGTAACCGGTTTGGCGACAGGCGCAGTCGCACGCGCGCGCCCGCTACCCCGCACAGCAGATTCCGCGTGCTGTCCAGAGCGACGACGCGTCCCTGCTTGAGCATGGCGATGCGCCCGCACAACGCCTCGGCCTCTTCCAGATAGTGGGTGGTGAGAACGATCGTGTGTCCGGCCTGATTGAGCTCTCTTACGAAGCGCCACAGGCCCTGGCGCAGCTCGACATCGACGCCAGCGGTGGGCTCGTCCAGGATGATGACGGGCGGTTTGTGGACCAGCGCTTGCGCGACCAGCACGCGCCGTTTCATCCCGCCAGAGAGCTGGCGCATGTTGGTATGCGCTTTGTCTTGCAAGTCGAGCCGCTCGATGATCTCGTCCACCCAGGCGTCGTTGTGGCGCAGCCCGAAGTAGCCCGATTGGATGACCAGCGTTTCGCGTACGGTGAAGAACGGATCGAACACCAGTTCCTGCGGCACCACACCGAGCGCCCGCCGCGCCACACCGTAGTCACGCCACACGTCGTGTCCCATGACCTTCAGCGTACCGCTGTCGGCACGAGCCAGACCGGCCAGAATGCTGATGAGCGTGGTTTTACCGGCGCCGTTAGGGCCGAGCAGCCCGAAGAACTCGCCCGGCTCGATGCGCAAATCCACCCCCGCCAGGGCGTGCACCGCGCCATAGCGCTTGTGCACCTGCTGGACCTCGATCGCTGGGGTCATGGCGGGCGCTGGGTCGACACGGGAAACGCAACGATAGCAGACTCACAGGCTAGGCAAGCAATTCGCCAACGTCATAGAGACCGATCAGCGTGCGCAGGTTCTCGGAGCAATTTTCAAACGAGATGCGGATGCTTCGCGCAGCCGCGTCTCGAGCCCAAGCGAGCATCAAAGCCACTGCTGACGAATCCGCCTCGCTCACCCCGGACAGGTCAACACGAACGTCGCCGCCTTCAAGCAGCTTGTGACTCTGAGCGAGCAGCGTCTGCACGGTCTCCAGGGTCACCGCACCGCGTACCCGCACGCGACCTTCTGAGGATTCGATGACCGGACTATCGGCCATGTGCATTACTGCGCCTTTTTGCCCGGCGGAAGCGGGGGAGGCAGCGTGTTCTTCTCGCGCAGGGATTTGATCAGACCGTCGATGCCGTTTTGGCGGATCTCTTCGGAAAATGTGCTGCGATAGGTGGTCACCAGGCTCACGCCGTCCACGATCACGTCATACACCTTCCAGTCCGAGTCGGCCTTGTACATGGCATAGTCGACATTGACCGGGGGCGCACCGCCAGGCAGTTTGATCTCGCTTTTCACCTGTACATCGTCTTCTCCGGGCTGAAGCCGTGCCGGCTTCACCTCGACGACGATGTTTCGATACGCGCTGTACGCGGTGCTGTAGGAGCGCACCAGCAATTGCCGAAACTGTGCTATCAGCAGCTTTTTCTGCTCTTCGGTCGCTTCCCGCCAGTTGCGGCCTACCGCGAGCCGCGTCATGCGCTCGAAGTCGAAATGCGGAGCCACCCTCTTCTCGATCAACTCGGCCATCTTGCCGGGGTTGGCGGTACGCAGGTCGGGATCCTCGCGCAGGCTGCGCAGCACTTCGTTCGCCACGTCCTTCACCAGCTTGTCCGGCGCCTGCTGGGCCTGCGCAACAGCGGCGCACAGCGTCAGCGCAAACAGGCCCGCAAGGGCCACGCACCGCCGGGCCATACCAGTCTTCAACATCCTCACCATTGCCACACCTTTTTCTTCGTTTGACGCAGGTCACTCAACCCTACGAGCGCTACTTTGCCGTATTGCCCTCTGCCGCCTTGCCATAAAGAAACTGACCGATGATCTTTTCCAGCACCACCGCCGACTGCGTGAGCTTGATGCGATCCCCGGGTGCGAGATTGGCCGTGTCGCCGCCAGCCTCCAGCCCAACGTACTGCTCCCCGAGCAAGCCAGAAGTGAGGATTGCCGCCGTGCTGTCTTTCGGGAACTTGTAGCGGTTGTCCAGCCGCATGGTAACCTTGGCCACGTACTTCTGCTGATCGAGCACAACGCCCTCGACACGGCCGACCACCACGCCGGCACTCTTCACCGGTGCTCGCACCTTCAAACCGCCGATATTGTCGAACTCGCCGTATACGGTGTAGCCGTGGGACGCGGTTACCGTGGTGGCGTTTCCGACCTTGAGTGCCAGCGTGAACAACGCAACGACCCCCGCAGTAACGAACACTCCTACCCAGAGGTCCACAGTTGTGCGTTTCATTGATCAAACTCCGGTAAACATGAACGAGGTCAGCACGAAATCGAGCGCCAGCACCGCGAGCGCCGATGTAACCACCGTGCGCGTCACGGCGTAGGACACGCCTTCTGCAGTCGGCGGAGCGTCATAACCTTCGAACAACGCGATCAGCGTCACCGCAACACCGAATACAGCGCTCTTGATCACACCATTCAAAATGTCCTCGCGCAGATCGACATTGGCTTGCATCTGCGACCAGAATGCGCCTGAATCTACCCCGATGATGACGACGCCGATCAGATAGCCGCCGAACACCCCCATGGCACTGAAGATGGCGGCGAGAAGCGGCATCGAGATCACGCCGCCCCAGAATGTGGGGCTCAGGACGCGGGCAAAGGGGTCTACCGCCATCATTTCCATGGCGGAAAGCTGCTCGGTCGCCTTCATGATGCCGATTTTCGCGGTAATCGCCGAGCCGGCGCGGCTGGCAAATAACAACGCGGACACAACTGGACCAAGCTCGCGCACCAGCGCCAGTGCAACCAGGGTGCCCAGTGCTTCCGACGAGCCGTAGCGCTTGAGCGTCTCATAGCCCTGCAAACCGAGCACCAGCCCGACGAACGTACCGGACACGATGATGATGATGAGCGACAACGTCCCGGTGAAATAGATTTCGTTCAACGTGAGTTGTGGGCGGCGCACGCTGTCGGCCGAGCGCGCCAGCACATAGCCGGTGAAGCGCGTCGCGGCGCCGAGCTTCCACACCCCGTCGACGACTAGATGGCCGATGCGCCGCAGCGCCCGGTCGAGCACACCGATCATCGGCTGCCCTCTAGATCCAGATCGCGTTCATACGGTTGCGCCGGATAATGGAATGGCACTGGTCCGTCGGTCTCCCCATGAACAAACTGATGCACGAAAGGCTCGGTGGAATCGCGCAGTGCATGGGGCGGTCCTTCTGCGACGATCACCCCGGCGGAAACAAAGTAGATGTAATCGGCGATGCCAAAGGATTCCTGCACGTCGTGCGTGACCAGAATGGAAGTGGCACCCAACGCCTCATTCAGCCTGCGAATCAGATTGGCGATAACGCCGGTGGAGATGGGATCGAGACCGGTGAAGGGCTCGTCGTACATCATCACCATGGGATCGAGCGCCCCGGCGCGAGCCAGGGCCACCCGCCGCGCCATGCCGCCCGATAGTTCCGCCGGCATCAATTGCGCCGCTCCCCGCAACCCCACCGCATTGAGCTTCATCAGCACCAGGTCTCGGATCATTGAGGCGGGCAGACGGGTATGCTCGCGCAGCGGGAAAGCGACGTTGTCGAACACCGAGTAGTCGGTGAACAGCGCGCCGAACTGAAACAGCATGCCCATGCGCCGCCGCAACCGGTACAGCTCGTCGTGCGAAAGCTCATGGATCTTCTGCCCGGCGACGCTCACCGTACCGCGGGTCGGCTTCAGCTGCCCGCCGATCAACCTCAGAATGGTGGTTTTGCCGGATCCGGACAACCCCATGATGCCAACCACCTTCCCGCGGGGAATGCGCATGTTGATCCCGGACAGCACGCCGCGCGAGCCATACCCGAACTCGACGTCGCGCAGTTCGATCAGATCGTCCGCGCTCACCGTTGGCTACAGTGGATCAATGGCACGGTCGGGGGCGCGCAAGGCGCTCCGGTACCGATTGAGCTACGAGTGGGTACCAAGGGCGAGCCGCCCGGATCGCGCCGGAGCAGGTAGGGTCGCGCATCCGCGTGTGCGGCATCCACAATGGCAGGCATCGCTTGCGTCAAGAATATCCTCGAAGGGCAGTCAGACCACGGCAGTTAGTAGAGAACAAGCAAGCGCACCGTACATGCATGCATCGCCCCGGCCGCGGCGGCTCGAGCATACCGCTTGTTGACGGCGCCAGTCCGGACCGGGTTTAGAGAACGCCGCGGATTGTACCCGGTTTCGCCGGAAGCCGATGACTGGCTTGCATCTTGCTGAAATTTGCCGCACTGTTTTAGCAAAACGGCATGCCTCGCACCGCCAATGTCATCCTCCAGTAAGCTCGCACTGCGATTCGACCGCGTGAGCAAGCGCTACGGCCGCGCTGAGGCTCTGCGGGAGTTCTCGCTGGAGATCGAGGCCGGCCAGACCTTCGGTTTGGTCGGCATGAACGGTGCAGGCAAGACTACCCTGCTCAAGTGTCTGCTGGACTTCTGCCAGCCCGACGCCGGCAGCATTGAGCTGTTCGGTGTCCCGCATCACATCACTAGTGCGCGTGCACCCTTGGCGTTTCTCCCCGAGCGCTTCAATCCGCCTTACTATCTGACCGGAAGCGATTTTGTCCAATACATGCTGCGGCTGCATGAACGGAGCTATGCGCTGCCGGAGGTAGAAATGACGTTCGCCGAGCTCGATCTGGATCTCTCGGCTCTGGAAAAACCGGTGCGTGCATTTTCGAAGGGCATGACCCAGAAGCTCGGTCTGGCCGCCTGCTTTCTCGCCCGCAAGGATCTCTATTTGCTCGATGAGCCTACCAGCGGCCTGGATCCCAAGGCGCGCGCCCTTCTCAAGAACAAGCTGCGCGGCTTGCACGCGGAAGGCCGCACCATCTTTCTCACTTCCCACGCGCTCGCAGATGTCGAAGAGCTGTGCGACATGATGGCCGTTATCCACCGGGGGGAATTGCGTTTTGTCGGCACGCCCGGGCAACTGCGCGGCCTCTACGGTGGGCACACTCTGGAGCAGGCGTTCCTGAGCTGCATCGAAGGCGAAACCGCGACAGCGCTTTGATATGGCGGGCTACAAGACCTCATCCAGCGTACCACCGGCCAGCGATTTACAGGAGGCCGAGGCGAGAAACCCCGAGCTGCTGATCGTCGACGATGATCCGCTGATCACCGACACGCTTGATTTCGTTCTCGGGCGCGACTTCACCGTCTACGTGGCAGAGTCACGCGCACAGGTGAAGAGTCTGCTGCAACAGCTCGATCGACCGCCGGAGCTGGCGTTGATCGACCTGGGGCTACCACCCACACCGCACCGGCCGGATGAGGGTTTCCGGCTGATCAATGAGCTGCTCGCGCTGTCGCCTGACATCAAGATTGTCGTGCTGTCTGGACAGAACGACGAAAACAACGCACGTCATGCGCGCGCTCTCGGTGCGATCGAGTTCGTCGCCAAGCCGTGCGAGCCACAGCGCCTCAAGCAATTGCTGCTGGAAGCGCGCAACATCACGGCCGCCGAACGCGTAGCACACACTTCGGAACCGAGCATTATCGGATCGGGGCCGGCGATCATCAAATTAAAGCAGCAGATTCGCCAATATGCCGATGCACCATTCC
>JBGQKF010000065.1:0-12966 GCA_041499435.1 Gammaproteobacteria bacterium | reverse complement strand
GCAGTGTTCACCGAGTGAGCCGATCATCACCGCCAATGTTCGCCCACCTAACGGGCGTGCAGGCGACGCCCTCGAGTCGGGCGCGGCTGACGCCGATGTTAGCTGCCAGCGGCAATCGCACAATGAGCATCGAAACGGCACGTGACATTCTCTTGTGGTGCACCGTCATCAACGATGCGGTGCTGCTCTTGTGGTTTCTGTGCTTCAGCCTCGCCACGATTGGATTCATCGACTCCACGCACGATGGTTTCGGTTGCCTGCTGATCAGTTCGACGCCATCCATTACGCAGGACTGGCGATTTACAAGATAGGCATCCTTCTGTTCAACCTCGTTCCATACGTTGCGCTGCTTATCGTCGGGCGAGGTGGCAGCTAGCCTCGTGCGCAACCGGACCGCCCAAGAGCGTCCGTACCAGACGCCAGAACGGAAAAGCAACGAAAGAAATGACAACAGAAACCCTCAGAGCGCAGATCAAGGTCTGCATGTTCGACCAATACGGCACGGTGGTGGACATGCAGAAGGGCCTGACGGAGGTGGTCACCGCCTATTTGGAAGGTAAGGGATGGCAGGGGCGACCGGACGCGTTCGTGACCTGGTGGCGACGCACCCATTTCGAGAATTCCATGATCGATGCGCTTCTGCACCAGGAGCACACGCCGTACCGGGAGATCGGGCACCGCGCCGTTGCCTACACTCTCGAGCGAGCTGGAATCCTGTACACGATGGATGAGGTCCGCTTCCTGGTGGCGCAGATCGAACGGCTCAAGCCCTTCCCCGATGTGCCCGCAGCCCTTGCCCGGATGCGGACCCGATACAAGATCGCCCTGCTCTCCAATGGTGATCCGGACATGCTGGAGGCGGCCAAATCGTTCCACGGGATTGCGTTCGATGCAGTAATCTCCGTCGCTGTTGCCAATTCCTTCAAACCGCACGTGGCGACGTACAGCAAGGCTGCGCAGCTCATGGGCGTGGAAATGGACGAAGTCCTTTTTGTTGCGAACCACGCATTCGACTGCATCGGAGCAAAGTCCGCCGGCATGCATACGGCATTCATAAACCGTCGCATGCGACCCTTCGGGATCACTCCACATCAGCCGGACATTGTCGTCCCGGACATGAAAAGCCTGGCTGACCTACTGGCATGAGTTCCGCTGAGCACAGATTCGAGGCAATCGTCATCGGTTCTGGTATCGGTGGGCTTGCCGCTGCAGCGGCGTTGGCGAAGCGCGGCCGCCGCGTTCTCTTGCTCGAACAGCACTTCCAACCTGGCGGTCTGACACAGACTTTCAGCCGCCGCGAATACACGTTCGCAACTGGCGTGCATTACATCGGAGGTGTTGGCGAGGCGCCGGGGTCCGAGAACCAGTTCGGTCGCATGCTGCGCTGGCTCACCGACGGGCGATTGCGCTTCGCCTCACTCGGGTCCCCTTACGACATCGTACGTCTGCCTGGGCTCGAATTCCCGATCGAGGCACCGCAAGCGGCATACATCGCTCGGTTGAAGGCCTCGTTCCCCGATGAGACCACGGCCATCGACAAGTATTTCACGGCCTGCGATGCGGCACGAAGGGCGAGCGTGGCGCTGTTTGCGGCCAAAGCACTTCCCGTGCCGCTAGCCGCTATCGTGCACATGTTCAACGCGCGACGCGTCAGTCGTGCGCTCGGCACCACTACTGCCGAGGCTGTGCGAGAGATCCGCGACAGAAGCTTGGCAGCGCTGCTCACCGCACGGTGGGGCGACTACGGTATGGAACCGGCGCGCTCGCCATTCGCGATCCATGCACTGGTCACGGGCAGCTACTTCGCCGGCGCCTACTACCCCATCGGTGGTCCGGCGAAGTTCGCCGCGGCGCTTGGAGAAACCGTCGCCGGCGCCGGTGGCGAGTTACGCACCCAGGCTGCAGTAGCGGAGATTCGCGTGGCACTCCGCCGAGTGATCGGCGTGCGCCTGGCGAGCGGTGAGTCGATCGACGCGCCCGTAGTCATCTCGGCTATGGGCGCGCACAACACGGCCAGCGCGCTTCCCGATGGCATTGCGGCCGACTGGCGTGAGGCAGTCCGGTCTCTCTCGTCGAGCATCTCATACGTGACCCTGTATCTAGGGCTCCGCGGCGACATTCGCCAGCATGGGGCTACACCGGCAAACATCTGGGTGTACGAAAGCAACGACGTGGGCCGGGTATGGGAGCGTCCATCGGACGAAGACGCACCGGCGATGTATGTATCGTTCCCTTCGCTCAAGGACTCGGCTCATCGAGACCCGCTGCACCACACCGCCGAAGTCGTGGTGCTCTGCCGCTGGGAACCATTCTCGGCCTGGGCGGGCGGTACGCCGGCCGATCGGCCCGAGGAGTACGAAGCGACCAAGTCATGGATCGCCGAAAACCTGCTGGCGCAGTTCAAGCGCCACTTTCCACGGCTCGCACCATTGATCGATTTTCATGAAATCTCGACGCCGCTCTCCCAAGCCTCATTCGTTGCGGCCGATCACGGTGCAATGTACGGGATCGAGATGTCGGCTGAGCGCATGAGCCATGGTGCACTCAAGGTACGCACTCCGGTGCCCGGCCTGCTGCTCGCCGGGCAGGACGCCGCTGGACCGGGAGTGCAGGGTGCATTCATGGGCGGATTCATGGCTGCGGCGTCGATCGAGCCTCGTTTGTGGAGGCAGATGATTCGATGACCTCCCCGATCACCGCTCTTGCGACTGAGCCGGCTCGGCTGGCGATTGAGCGAAACGTCGGGGTACACTGGACATTCGTCCGAGCCACGGTTCTATCGAGGTCGGTTACATCTGGTTCGCGCCGTTCCTGCAACGTACGCCCCAGGCGACCGAGGCGCTGTTCTTGATGTTGCGTTACGCGTTCGACGAACTGGGCTATCGCCGAATGCAATGGCGGTGCAACGCCCTCAACGAGAAATCCCGGGCTGCCGCTCTCAGGCTGGGCTTTACCTACGAGGGCATCTTCTATCAGCACATGGTGGTGAAGGGCTACAACCGAGACACCGCGTGGTACTCGATCCTCGATAGTGAGTGGCCTCGGATTCGCGCGAACTTCGAAGCCTGGCTGGCACCTGCCAACTTTGACGCACAGGGGCGCCAGAGGCAATCGCTGCGGGCACTGAACGCGCTGTGATCCTGGATGTGATGCCTCATATACCTTAGGCCACCTTGCTGGTCCGTGCTTCCTCGGCGCCGGTCAGGCTCGAAGAGTAAGGAAACGGTTGCGGCTTCGCAATCCCGAAGCCCTGTGCGAAGTCGACGCCGATGCGTCGGAGATCTTCTAAGGTTTTCGCGTCTTCGACGAATTCTGCGATCGTCTTCTTGCCCATCACGTGCCCGATGTGATTGATGGCCTCGACCATGGCGCGATCGATCGGGTCCTCCGACATGTCTCTCACGAACCCGCCATCGATCTTCACGAAGTCCACCGGCAAGTGCTTCAGATACGCAAACGAAGACATGCCGGCACCGAAGTCGTCCAAAGAGAACGAGCACCCCAGCTCGCGCAGTTCCTTGATGAATGCGGTAGCCCGGGCGAGATTCGCGATCGCCGCGGTCTCTGTGATCTCGAAGCAAATCACCGAATAGGGAATGCCTGTGGCCAGGAACTGCTCGCGCACGAAGTCCAACAGCCGTTCGTCGCCGATTGACGCCCCCGACAAATTGATCGCGCACATGCGCACGCCGAGGGGGTTCTCGCGCCGCACGTCCGCGATTGCTGCGAAGGCGGTGCGAATGACCCAACGATCGATGATGGGCATCAGGTTGTAACGCTCAGCGGCCGGTATGAATGCCATGGGCGGGATGAGCTTGCCGCGCTCATCCAACATCCGAATCAACACTTCGATGTGTATCCCCGCTTCGTGCGCGTCCTGAATGCCGACAATTTCCTGAGCATAGAGCCGCAGGCGATCCTGCTCTATGGCTCGATGGATCCGGGAGACCCATTCCATTTCTCCATGTCTGAGTGCCAGGTCGCTGTCGTCGGGGTGATAGATCTGCAGTCGATTGCGCCCCTTCTCCTTGGCCATGTAACAGGCGGCGTCAGCCGCTCTGAGCACTTCCGCCAGGCTGTCCATATCTCGGGTGATGTTAACCAGCCCAAGACTGACGCTGACATTGAATGAGCGGTTTTGCCAGGCGAACGGAAGCTCCACTACCGCCTGGCGCAGTCCTTCGGCTAAGCGGGCAGCATGCTCCGGTGCGCAATTCTCGAGCAAGACGCCGAACTCGTCGCCGCCCAGCCGTGCCAATGTATCACCCTCGCGCAGTCGGCTGCGCAGCGTGCTGCTGATCTGCCGCATGAGGTCGTCGCCCGCAGCATGACCGCACGTATCGTTAACCACCTTGAATTGATCGAGGTCGAGAAACATGACAGCATGCTGGCGCCCCGACTCGAACACGCTGCGCACCGCCAGGTCAAGACGGCGCTCGAACTCGCGACGATTGATGAGCCCCGTGAGCGCGTCATGGGTCGCTTGATAGGTGAGCTTGGCAGCGAGTTGCCGCTCCCGGCTGACATCACGAAACACGAGCACGACCCCGGTTATCGATCCGGAGCGGTCGCGGATCGGCGCCGCTGATTCCTGAATGGCGATTTCCGTTCCATCGTTTCGGATCAGGAGAAGATTGGCAGCAAGTTGCAGGGCTCTGCCTTCGCGACTGACGGTCTCGACCGGATCGGGTATGGGCTTCCTGGTGCCTTCATCGAGTACTTGAAACAAGGTACGCAGGGGCAATGAACGCGCCTCCGCGAGCTTCCATCCGGTGAGCGTTTCTGCCAGCGGATTCAGGTATTCCAACAAGCCTAACGTGTCGGTGGTGATAACCGCATCGGCGATGGATTCGAGCGTAACCTGAGCTCGTTCCTTTTCCGCGTAGAGCTGGCCTTCCGCAAGCTTGCGGTCGGTGATGTCGCTGATCGATCCCGCCATGCGCAGCGTTCTTCGTTGCGCATCGCGCACCGAGCGTCCCCGCACTCGGAACCAGCGGTACTCGCCCGACTTGACCTTGAGCCGGTATTCCGCATCGTAGGGTGTGGATTGCTTGAGATGCGCGCGCATTGTACCCAGAGCAACGTCGTGATCCTTGGGGTGCAGACGGGAAAAAAATGCCGCCGTCGTGTTCTCCATCTCGCCGTCTTCGAATCCGAGAAGCTGCTTGAGCCGCGGGGAGTAGTAGATCTCGCGCGTCTGCAGATTCCAGTCCCAGAGGCCATCGTTGCTGCCCGTGACGGCCAATTGGTACCGCTCCTCGGAGATCCGCAGCTGTTCTTCGAACAATCGATTGCGTTTGATCATCCGATGGGAGAATACGATCCCCAGAGGCACCAGGGTCAGAGCAACGCAGATATTCAGCACCAGCAAAATGAGCTTGGTCTTACGCGTCGCCTGCCCCAGAGTGAAGGAAAAGCCTTTATTGAGCGGGGTTATACGATCGCTGATCGAGCGAATCCGTGCCGCATGGGCGCTCATGGATTGCGGGCCGGCGTGGTTCGCGGCCACATCATCGTGTAAGGACTTCGCCACGACCACCAGCTCAGAGATGCATTTATCCGCTTCGGACCAGTAGTGAATGACACGCTGCATGTAGCTGACGTTGCCGAAGTAGCGGTACAAGCGAATAGCACCGGGCAGGTCGTCGACATGATTTTGCCCTTGGAGAAAACCTTGGATCACCACCGAGTAGTCGGGCGACGGTTTGTCGAGCTCCAGCCGGGCCTGTTGATCACCCAGCGGTATCGCGATCGCGCTCAGAAAGTCGCGGTAGTTGCGCTCGTCGCGGGTCTCCGTGTACTGCAACAGGGAAGCCACCGCCTCCTTGTGCGCCTTGGACCAGATGCTTTCGCCCTCCACATAGGCGCGACCGGATGACAGAATATCCAGGCTCGCCACCGCAAGGAGAACCTGAAGCAGCACGATGGCGAGGAACGGCCATATGATGAGTACCAGGCGCTTCCCAAGCGGAAGCAGTTCCAGCAACGCCGCGCAGGTAGCGATGGCGGCGGAGCCGTCTCGCTGAGCGTCGACTGGGCTCTGTCGGCCACGGAGTTGACCGATCATTCGCATGAGTCTGCCCACGCGAGCCGCGAGAAGTGTGATCGATCTGTAGAACCGGCTTTGCAATACATTCGTGCAAAGATCTCTGTGAAAACGCTCTCGAACTACGCGCAAAGTTCAGGCCGAGGCACGCTCTCGCAAACCGGCAGCGGTGAGTGCGAGCCATACGCCGAGCAAGTGGCCGGCAACGATCCAGGACGCCATTACCCTGGCCGCCACGCGTCACATGAATGGCCGATGGAGGGCCTTTTGACAAACTCTCGACTGTGGGCCTGAACGTCTTATACTTCCAGGTGCACGGTTCCCCCGCGGCAGAACTTCCCCGCTTACGGCGGCGTGCCAGAACGGTCAAACACGGAGAACCCATGGAACTCGGACTAAGAGGTCGCACCGCTGTGGTAACCGGTGCATCGAAAGGAATCGGCCTAGGCATCGCACGCGGGCTGGCGGCGGAGGGGTGCGCCGTGCATCTGGTCGCGCGCAATCAGACCGCGCTCGAAGACGCGGCAAATCGTATCCGCGCCGAATACAAGGTAGCTGCGAAAGCGCATGCGCTTGATCTCGCACGGAGCGAAAGTGTTGCCGATCTACTCTCGGCCACGGCTACACCGGACATCCTGATCAACAACGCCGGCGCCATTCCAGGCGGCGATCTGCAGGCCGTGGACGAGGCGCGCTGGCGTGCAGCGTGGGATTTGAAGGTGTTCGGCTACATCAACCTGTCGCGCGCCTACTATGCGGCGATGAAAGAGCGCGGGCACGGCGTGATCGTCAACGTCACCGGGCTCGCCGCCGACCGGCTGGACAGCGGCTACATTGCCGGCTCGACCGGCAACGCGGGATTGAACGCATTCACACGCACGCTTGGCAGCTACAGCCTCGATGACGGCATCCGCGTGCTGGCGGTGAGCCCGGGCGCGGTGGAGACCGAGCGGCTGGTGACGCTGATGCGCGCGCGTGCAGCCGACCGTCTGGGCGATGCGGAGCGCTGGCGCGAATTCGTCGAGGGCCTCCCGTGCGCTCGCCCCGCGACGGTCGAGGAGATCGCGAATGTCGTCGTGTTCGCCGCTTGCGACCGGGCTTCCTATATGAGCGGCATCGTCATCACTGTGGACGGTGGACACAACGCCCGCGGAGGCAGTTTCACGCGTTGAGCTGAGCATCGAAGACAGGAGTCAGCCATGCCCGAGCAACACGACACAACGCAGAACATCGACCCCAGCCGCCGCGGCTTTATCGGCGCCGCCGCCGCATCCATTGCGCTTGCAGCAGTTGGCTCCGCGGTCTCGGCTGAAGATCAGCCGAGCGCATCTTCTGCTGTACCGCTCAGCGCTGTGCGAGCGCTGGTCTTCGACGTCTTCGGCACGGTCGTCGACTGGCGTACATCGATCATTCGAGAGGGTGAACTGCTCGGCAGGCAGAAGGGACTGAATGTCGACTGGGTCAAGTTCGCGGACGGATGGCGCGATGGGTATCGTCCCGCCATGCAGAAGGTACGCAGCGGCGCGATTCCCTGGACTAATATCGACGGCCTGAACCGCATCATCCTCAATGATCTGCTGGTCCAGTTTCAAGTACAGGGTCTATCGGAGTCCGAGATCGATCATCTCAACCGCGCCTGGCACCGTCTCATGCCATGGCCAGATTCTGTGGGCGGCTTGAACCGGTTGAAGTCGCGGTATGTGCTCGGCACGCTTTCGAACGGAAATGTCTCGCTCCTGGTCGATATGGCAAAGAATGCCGGTCTGCCGTGGGATTACGTCTTATCGGCGGAGCTCTTCGGCCATTACAAGCCGGACCCCGAAGTGTACCTCGGCGCTGTCAAGCTGCTTGGACCGGCACCTGCACAGGTCATGATGGTTGCCGCGCACCTGGGCGATCTCGACGCCGCGAAGAAGCTCGGCCTGCGCACAGCGCTGGTCACTCGCCCGCTCGAGTACGGTCCGACCAAGAAAGCGGACACCGCAGCCGACGGTGAAGGCAAAGTCGACCTGATCGCATCGGACTTTATCGATCTGGCCGCGAAGCTGGGAACTTGAGCGCACCGCGGCCTGCGCGGTGGCTGGAGATGGCCGTCCGCTCGGTTGCGCAATACGTTGTTACAAATCTGTTCTTGGAGCCCCCGTTGCTGCAGGACTAGAATGGTTC
Organism: Gammaproteobacteria bacterium; assembly: GCA_041499435.1. GTDB lineage: Bacteria > Pseudomonadota > Gammaproteobacteria > Burkholderiales > SHXO01 > SHXO01. Next base: position 4,754 of record JBGQKF010000065.1, on the reverse strand, counting down.
GGGTGTAGCGTTGACTTCGGGTCAGCTGGCCGCGATGTTTGCGCAACTCGATTGCATGGAGGACGAGATGCAAAGACGTCTTCTCACAGTGTCGGCGGGCATACTGATCTGCGCGTTCGCGTTGCCGTATGCCTACGCGGATGTCTACGCCTGGGTCGATTCGTCCGGCGCGATGACTTTGAGCGATCTGCCACCTCCCCCTGGCGTTCGTGTCGTCAACGTCGTGAACGAAAGCACGCCAGGGGTCCCGCCGCGCGCCAGTCCCGCACCCATTCGCGAGCCGAGCCACGAAGCCGACGTGCGCGTCCTGTCAGAGCGCATCCGGCAACTCGAGCGTCAGATCGAGCTTGCCAGCTATCAGCCACTCCCGTTGACGCAGTACACCCCGCCGGCTCCAAGTGGCTGGTGCAATGGCGCGTGGGCAGATTGCGGCCCATGGTGGAGTGCGCCCGCTTACCCGCTGGGATTCGGCTTAGTCGTGGCTCCAGGGCGCGGCTTCCGCCAATTCCATCGATTCCACGGCACCGGCCACGGTTCGAGCGGATCCCAGCACCACTGAGATACGCATCATCGCTTGCTTAGAATCGATCTGTCAGCTCCACGTAACAGGCCGTAACAATGACCTCAGCGTAGCCGCTGCGCAGTTACAGATCGAATACGGACACTGCATGCAGCGTTTTTTGATTTCCGTGCAACGAACGTATTGACGCGTCTAACACGGGGGAGTACGCTTTCGCCCGCTTTCAACTCCTGAGGAAAACTCCTTGGACAGTCACAGTTGCAGTAGCACCGTCTCCACCTAGCGTGATCGCACCCCTCTAACTCGGTCCTTTTCAGAGTGCTCGGGAGGCCGCTCCCGCCAGGTCAGGAGACCTGGGGAAGGCCCGAGCAGCAGCCCGCGCACAACATACGCGGGCTCCCGCCCAGTCCTGCTTCTTTGATCCTTTGCCCCGCCGGGCCCTCACGTGCACGGCGCACATTCGAGCCGAACGCTCGAAGGAGAAGCCATGGAACTGACCAACCTTGCGCGCACCTTACTGCGCCCGCTGGCCGCGCTCATTCCCGCGCAGCCCGCTGCGTCCGCTGCGCACGCGGCGGCTCTGCTGTTCGAATTCGCCAGCCTGCCTCCAGAGGGCGCGCTCGGTAAACTCAACAGCTCCGTGGAGGGACTGCTGTCGCGCGACGCGGTTGAGCGTCTCACGAGCTACGGTCCGAACACAGTCGCGCACGAAGCGAAGAAGAGTGCGCTGCGCCGGCTCGGCGAACTGTTCGCCACGCCGCTGTCGATGCTCCTGCTCGTGCTGGCGACAGTGTCCTACCTCACCGGCGAGACCAAGGGCGCGGTAGTGATCGCGATCATGGTGGTGCTCGCCACCTTCCTGTCTTTCATTCAGGAGCATCGATCCAGCAAGGCGGCCGAGCGTCTGCGTGCGATGGTCAGCACAACGGCGACCGTGCTGCGCATGGACCGGCGCAAGGGAGTGCCCGACGACGTCAACCGCTACTTCGAAGTCCAGCTGCGCCTGCGCGGTCCGACCCGCGAAGAGGTGCCGATCGAGCGGCTGGTGCCCGGCGACGTCGTGCTGCTGTCCGCAGGTGACATGCTCCCGGCAGACGTGCGCCTGCTCGCGGCCAAAGATCTTTTCGTAAACGAATCCGCGCTCACCGGCGAGGCCATGCCGGTCGAGAAGTTCGCCACCTCGAGCGGCGTGCCGCCCAGGTCCGCGCTCGAACTGCCCAACATCTGTTTCATGGGCACCAATGTGGTCAGCGGAACCGCCACCGCGCTTGTGGTAGCAACCGGCGCCAGGACCTATTTCGGCTCCATCGCCTCCAGCATCGCGGTAGAACGTGAGCCGACGAGCTTCGATCGCGGCGTGCAGCGTTTCATCTGGCTGATGATCCGTTTCATCCTGGTGATGGTGCCGCTGGTGTTCCTGATCAACGGCTTTCTCAAGCACGATTGGATGGAGGCGTTCCTGTTCGCGGTCGCCGTCGCGGTCGGGCTCACGCCGGAGATGCTGCCCATGCTGGTAACCATCAATCTGGCGAAGGGCGCGATCGCAATGTCGCGCAAGAAGGTGATCGTCAAGCGGCTCAACTCGATCCAGAACTTCGGGGCGATGGATGTGTTGTGCACCGACAAGACCGGCACGCTCACTCAGGACAAGGTCATCCTGGAGCGCCACGTCGACATCTTCGGAGAACCCAGCGATCCCGTCCTCGAGTACGCGTACCTCAACAGCTACTACCAGTCCGGGCTCAAGAATCTCCTGGACGTGGCCGTCCTCGAACACGCCGAGGTGCATACGCAGCTGCAAGCGAGCACGCGCTACGCGAAGATCGACGAGGTGCCGTTCGACTTCCAGCGCAGGCGCATGTCGGTGGTGGTCGAAAAGGACCACGCAACGCACATCTTGATTTGCAAAGGGGCTGTCGAGGAAATCTTCAGCGTGTGCAAGCGCGCGGAGCGGCACGGGGAAGTCGTCGCGCTGGAACCCGCACACTTCGCCGACCTGAAGAGCGTGATCGAGACGCTGAACGAGGATGGTTTCCGCGTGATCGCGGTGGCCTACAAGGAGGTGCCGGCTGGCCCGGCGGTCTACTCGGTACAGGATGAATCCGATCTGATCCTGGTCGGATACATCGCTTTCCTCGATCCGCCCAAGGAGAGCGCGGCGGCCGCGTTGCAGGTGCTGCGCAGCCACGGCGTCAGCGTGAAGATCCTGACCGGCGACAACGAAATCGTCACGCGCAAAATCTGCCGCGACGTCGGCCTCGACGTCGATCGCGTCTGCCTGGGGACCGATCTAGAGGCGTTCACCGACGAGGAACTCGCCACAGTCGCGGAGCAGACCACCGTGTTCGCGAAGCTGTCTCCGCAGCAGAAGGCAAGAGTGGTGAAGGCACTGCATCTCAAGGGACACGTGGTGGGCTTCCTCGGCGACGGGATCAACGACGGCCCCGCGCTCAAGGCCGCTGACGTGGGCGTGTCGGTCGACACGGCGGTGGACATCGCCAAGGAGTCGGCCGACATCATCCTGCTCGAGAAGAGCCTGATGGTGCTCGAGGAAGGTGTGGTCGAGGGGCGCAAGGTGTTCGGCAATATCGTGAAGTACATCAAGATGGGCGCGAGCTCCAACTTCGGCAATATGTTCAGCGTGCTCGGAGCGAGCGCCTTCTTGCCGTTCCTGCCGATGGCGCCGGTGCAGATTCTATTCAACAACCTGCTCTACGACTTCTCGCAGACGGCGGTGGCTACCGACAATGTCGACCCCGAATACCTGCAGCGGCCACGCAAATGGGACGTAGGCAACATCGGCCGCTTCATGCTCTTCATCGGGCCGATCAGCTCGATCTTCGATTACGTGACCTTCTTCACGCTGCTGCACTTCTTCCACGCGTGGGATAACGCGGGCTTGTTCCAGACCGGCTGGTTCGTCGAGTCTCTGCTGTCGCAGACGTTGATCGTGCATGTGCTCCGCACTGGCAAGATCCCGTTCCTGCGGAGTCAGGCGAGCGCGGCCCTGACCGGTACGTCGATCGCGATCTGCCTGGTCGGATTGTGGCTGCCGGTTTCGCATTTCGCACCGGCCTTGAACCTCGTGGCGTTGCCGCGCGAATATCTGCTGGCGTTGCTCGCCATCCTGCCGGCGTACATGCTGGTCACGCAACTGATGAAGAGCTGGCTGATCAGGCGCTTCGGCCTGAGCTGATCTCTTGCAAACGAAGAGGCATGCGGTGGAAATCGATTACAGCAGATGTGACCAACCTGCGCGTGCGCGCAGCATTCTAACCGTGTACGGAATTCAGCGCGGGCGCGGTGGCATGTGCCGCAAGGTTTCGCGCACTTTGCGCTCGGCAAGCAAATCCACGTAGGTGTCTATGGTTGCTTCCTTCTTGAGCAGCGACCGCTCGTGAAGGTACATCTCTTCGACGACCGGGACGGGCCAATTGGAAGCCGCGGCCAGCTGATGGATCGTCGCGGAATATTCCTTTGCGGCAGGAGCACTTACAACCAGCAAATCAGGGGACTGCGACACGTAATTGACCATATAGTTAAGCTTGCCGCGTAGCATTCGGCAAGTTCGTAAGAAGAAGATAAGAAGGAGTGTAGCACCCATGTCCGATCGTTGCTGAATCCTTATCGAACCGAACCCGGCTGGTTCAATCGTACACGAGCAGTTCCTTGCCGCGCGTCTCCGGTAGAAGCGTAAGTGCCAGCAACGACAGGGCAAGCGCGCAACCGGTGATGAGCCCGATCGCTTCAGCGAGCGGCATGCTGGCGCTCAAGTAGCCTACCAGCGGCGGTGCGAACGCGCCGAACCCGCGCCCGAAGTTGTAGATGAAGCCCTGTCCCGAGCCGCGCACGCGACTCGGCAGCAGCTCGGTGAGGAACGGCCCGAAGCCGCTGAAGTTGCCCGACAGGAAAAAGCCGAGCGGGAATCCGAGCACCAGCATCACCGCGTCGCTGATCGGAATCAACGTGTATGAGATGGCGACCACGCCGGTGCAGATGGCGAACAGGAAGAACGTCTTGCGTCGGCCGATGTGGTCGTTCAGATATGCCGAAACCATATAGCCCACGAAAGAACCGGCGATGATGACGAGCGTGTACCAGCCGGTGCCCAGCACCGATAGATGGCGCACGGTCTTGAGGTAGGTCGGCATCCAGGTGGTGATGGCGTAGTACGTCGCCATGAGTCCGGTTGCCAACAGGCTCGCGAGGATGGTGGTGCGCAGCAGGTGCGGCG
>JBGQKF010000064.1:0-13296 GCA_041499435.1 Gammaproteobacteria bacterium | reverse complement strand
CTTCGCCTGCGCACCGTCGAACACGATGCTCGGTTGCGGCAACCATTCCAGCATCGCGTTGCGCTGCACGTGCAATTCGCAGCATTGTTCTGCCGTCGCGCCGGTCGATCGATACCACTTGGCCGCACCCGGCGTGGTGATGACGACATGTGCGTCCGCCTCTGCGGCGACCTGCAGCTCGAGCCGATCGCCGCCGGCGATGCCGCCCGGCGGATGCACCACAGTCGAATGACACACGCGCGGGCCTTCCGGGTAGAACGCCTTCTGCACCACGAGCGGCCCGGTATGCCGACGATGAGAAAGGACAGTGCGCTCCGCAGTGGGCGCCGTATAGCCCAGCTCGAGCCGCGCCTGCCAGCCGATCTGCGCCGGCAGCGCATCGCGCAGGTTCATGCCACCAGGTAGCTGCGCAGCTCGTCGGAGTCCATCTCGGACTGCGCGCCGCGCTTGATGATCTCTCCGCGCCGCAGGATCAGATATTGATCGGCCAGCTCGCGCGCGAATTCGAAGTACTGCTCGACCAGCAGAATGGCCATGTCGCCGCGCTGCGAGAGCATGCGGATCACGCGCTCGATGTCTTTGATGATGGACGGCTGAATGCCCTCGGTCGGCTCATCCAGGATCAGCACTTTGGGCTTCATGACCAGCGCTCGGGCGATCGCGAGCTGCTGCTGCTGACCGCCGGACAGATCGCCGCCGCGCCTGCGCAACATCTGCTTCAGGACCGGGAACATCTCGAAGATTTCCGCGGGGATGGTGCGATCGCTGTCCTTGCGCGCGGCGAATGCCATCGTGATGTTCTCTTCGACGGTGAGGCGCGGGAAGATCTCTCGACCCTGCGGCACGTAGCCCAGCCCCAGCCGCACGCGCGCGAATGGTGGCAGGCCGGTCAGCTCGACGCCGTCGAAGGTGATGCTGCCGCTGGTCACCGGCAGCAGACCCATGAGGCACTTGAGCAGCGTGGTCTTGCCCACGCCGTTGCGCCCGAGCAGCGCCGTGCATGCCCCGAGCGGCGCGGTAAAGCTCACATCGCGCAGCGTGCGGCTGCTGCCATAGTGCTGGTTGAGTTTTTCTACCGTCAGCATGTCACTGCTACCGCCCCAGATACACTTCGATGACGCGCTCATCGCGCCTGACCTGCTCCATCGGCCCCTCGGCCAGCACGCTGCCCTCATGCAAAACCGTGACGGTGCTGGCAATGCTGCTGATGAACTCCATGTCATGTTCGACCACGACCACCGAATGGGCCCCCTTGAGCTTCTCCAGCAGCTCCGCGGTGCGTTGCGTTTCCTCATCCGTCATGCCGGCGACCGGCTCGTCGAGCAGCAGCAGCTTAGGCTCCTGCATGATCAGCATGCCGATCTCGAGCCATTGCTTCTGTCCGTGCGAGAGCAGTCCCGCAGCCTTGTCCGCCTCCGGCATCAACTGGATCAGGTCCAGTGTACGCGCAATGCGGTCGAGCTGCGCCGAGTCGGGCCTGGCGAACAGGCTGTGCCGCACACGCTTGTCGGTCTTCATCGCCAGCTCGAGATTCTCGAATACCGTGTGATTCTCGAACACGGTGGGCTTCTGAAACTTGCGCCCGATCCCAGCGTGCGCGATCTGCGCTTCGGTGAGCCGCGTGAGATCGATGGTCTGACCGAAGAACGCGGTGCCGGCGTCGGGGCGCGTCTTGCCGGTGATTACGTCCATCATCGTAGTCTTGCCCGCGCCGTTGGGGCCGATCACGCAACGCAGCTCGCCTGCGTCAACCGTGAGCGTGAGCTTGTTGAGCGCCTTGAAGCCGTCGAAGCTCACCGTGATGTCTTCGAGATACAGGATCGGACCATGCGTGGTGTCGACACCCTCGGTGAGGACGCGCCCTATCGACGCAGTCGGGCTCTCGCCGATGCCCGCGCTCTGCAAGCTCATTTGCGCTTCCCGAGGAGATTGATCGCGCCAACCACGCCCTTGGGCAGGAACAGCGTCACCAGGATGAACAGCATGCCGAGGAAGAACAGCCAGTACTCGGGGAACGATTGCGTGAAGAAGCTCTTCGCCGCGTTCACGATGCCCGCACCCAGCACCGGACCGAGCAGCGTTCCACGCCCGCCCACCGCCACCCAGATGGCAATCTCGATCGAGTTCGCGGGCGACATTTCGCTCGGATTGATGATGCCGACCTGCGGAACGTACAGAGCGCCGGCGACGCCGCACAGCACTGCGGACACGATCCATACGAACAACTTGTACCAGAGCGGGTTGTAGCCGGAGAACATCACGCGCGTTTCGGAATCGCGCACCGCGGTGAGTACGCGGCCAAACTTGGAGCGCACCAGCGCCTGGCACAACACCAGCGCCCCGATGAGATACAGGCCGGTAATCGCGAACAAGGTGGCACGCGTGGCGGGATCGGCGATGCGAAAGCCGAGGACGCGTTTGAAGTCGGTGAACCCGTTGTTGCCGCCGAAGCCGGTGTCGTTGCGGAAGAACAACAGCATGAACGCGAACGTCATCGCCTGCGTGATGATAGAGAAGTAGACACCGCGGATGCGCGAGCGGAACGCGAAGAAACCGAATACGAACGCGAGCAGCGCGGGAGCCAGCACCACCAGCATGGCGGAATACCAGAGGTGGTCCGTGAACGACCAGTACCACGGGTATGCCTTCCAGTCGAGAAACACCATGAAGTCCGGCAGGTCGCTCTGGTACTGACCCGCGTGTCCGATCATGCGCATCAGATACATGCCGAAGGCGTAGCCGCCCAGCGCGAAGAACACGCCATGCCCGAGGCTTAAGATTCCCGCATAGCCCCAGATCAGATTCATTGCAACGGCGACCACGCAGTAGCACATGATCTTGCCGATCAGCGTGACCGAGTAGGCCGACAGGTGCAGCGGATTGTCGGCCGGCACTGCGAGGAACAAGACCGGAACCACGACGGCGACCAGCAGCGCGAATGCAGCGAGCCCGATCCACCCGCGGGTGTCGAACAAAGCGGTGCGCTGTTGCGCGAGCATGAAGCTGGGCAGATCGCCTGTCTTCATCTCACGCTTCCACGGCGCGGCCACGCAACGCGAACAGACCCTGCGGTCGCTTCTGAATGAACGCGATGATCAGCACCAGAATGAAGATCTTGGTCGGCACCGCGCCGATATAGGGCTCCATCAGCTTGCTGAGCACACCGAGGCCCAGTGCAGCGTAGACCGTCCCGGCGAGTTGTCCGACACCGCCGAGCACCACCACCATGAACGAGTCGACGATATACGACTGGCCCAGATCCGGTCCGACGTTGCCGACCTGGGACAGCGCCAGCCCCGCGAGCCCGGCGATGCCGGAGCCTAGTCCGAACGCGATGAGGTCGACGCGGCGCGTGTTCACGCCCACGCATGAAGCCATCGCGCGATTCTGCGTCACGCCGCGAATGAACAGACCGAGCCGCGTGCGCGAGAGCAAGAGCCAGGTGATCAACAGGACGAATAGCGCGAACCCAATGATGACGATACGGCTGTATGGCATCGTGAGATTGGCGAACTCGATGCCGCCCGACATCCATTTCGGATTGGCCACTTCGACGTTCTGCGGGCCAAAGATCTGACGCACGAGTTGAATCAGGAACAGGCTGATGCCCCAGGTGGCGAGCAGCGTCTCGAGCGGACGTCCGTAGAGCCAGCGGATCACCGTGCGTTCGAGCACGATGCCGACCGCCGCGGCCGTAAGGAAGGCGACTGGAAGCGCAGCCAGCGGGTAGTAGTCGAACCAGCCTGGCGCTTGCGTCTTGAACAGATATTGGACGACATAAGTTGCGTAGGCGCCGATCATGATCATCTCGCCATGCGCCATGTTGATCACGCCGAGCAGGCCGTACGTGATCGCCAGGCCGAGCGCCGCGAGCATGAGAATGCTGGCGAGGCTCACTCCTGCGAACAATCGGCCAGCGTATGCGCTGAAAGCAACGCGCCGGTCGATCATCTTGACCGCGTACTCGGCCTCGCTCCGCACTTTGGCGTCCGGCTCAACGAACGTCCCGTCGGCATTCTTTTCCAGGAGCGGGAGCAGCAGCGTCTTGGTCCGCTGCTCGTTGCTCTGGCCGAGCACCTTGATTGCCTCGAGCTTGGCCCGCGGATCCGGATTCTTGATCTGCATGCCGGCGCGCGTCTGCTCCAGGCTGGCTCGGACCTCAGGATCGGTTTCCTTCTCGAGCGCTTTGTTGAGCATATTGAGCAGCGACTCGGAGGTCGAACTCTCCATGCCGCGCGCCGCATTGAGACGCGTGTTGCGATCGGGCGAAAATAATGCGAACGCGGAGAGCGCGGAATCGAGCGCACCGCGCACCCGATTATTGATGCCGATCGGCTCGAGGCCGGCGAGGGATTGCTGCACCGGCTGACCGGTCGCCGCGTCGGTTACCGAACCACCGGCGTCGATGAGAGCGCGGCCATCGGCCGTGACGTAGAGCTTGCCGTCGCGCAGGGCCTGCAGTGGCGGCAACGCAGCAGGATCCGCGCTGTTCGCGAGCGCGGCGATAGCCTGCAGCTTAGCGGCATTGTCGTCATCGGCGAGCTTGCCCACCGTCTGCGCATCGAGCGCGAACGCGCTCGAGGACACAGCCAACCAGCAAGCCAGAATCCGCGCGATCCATGCCAGTGGATTAGTCATTGGACGTCACAGGTGAAGTTGGGCGACACCCGGTTGTAAGCCCCGGGTTTCAGTCAAGGCGCGGCCTCGCGGCCGCGCCTCGTCTACCCTCACTTCAGACGTTCTGCTTCTTCTCGTTACCGGCGATGAATGGGCTCCACGGCTGGGCGCGGATCGGCCCCTTGGTCTTCCATACCACGTTGAACTGGCCGTTGGCCGTCACCTCTCCGATCATCACCGGCTTGTGCAGGTGATGGTTGGTCTCATCCATCTTCAGCGTGAAGCCGCAGGGCGCTTTGAACGTCTGTCCGGCCATCGCCTTGCGCACTTTGTCGACCTCGGTCGACTTGGCTTTCTCGACCGCCTGCTTCCACATATGGATGCCGACGTAGGTCGCCTCCATCGGATCGTTGGTCACGACCGTATCCGCGTTGGGCACGCTGTTCTTCTTGGCCCAGTCCTTGTACAACTTGATGAACGCATCGTTCTGCGCATTCTTCAGCGACATGAAGTAGTTCCATGCGGCGAGATGGCCGACCAGCGGCTTGGTGTCGATTCCACGCAGCTCTTCTTCACCGACCGAGAACGCCACCACCGGGACGTCGGTGGCTTTCAGGCCCTGGTTGCCCAGCTCTTTGTAGAAGGGAACATTGGAATCGCCGTTGATGGTGGAGACCACGGCGGTCTTGCCGCCCGCAGCGAACTTCTTGATATTGACCACGATGGTCTGGTAATCGCTGTGGCCGAACGGCGTGTAGATCTCTTCGATGTCCTTCTCTGCCACACCCTTCGATTTGAGAAATGCCCGCAGAATCTTGTTGGTGGTGCGCGGATAGACGTAGTCCGTGCCGAGCAGGAACCAGCGCTTCGCCGCACCGCCTTATTCGCCCATCAGATACTCGACCGCGGGAATCGCCTGCTGATTGGGTGCCGCGCCGGTGTAGAACACGTTCTGGGAGAGCTCCTCGCCTTCGTACTGCACCGGGTAGAACAGCAGGCTGTTCAACTCCTCGAATACCGGCAGTACCGATTTGCGCGAGACCGAGGTCCAGCAACCAAACACGGCTGCGACCTGGTCCTGCGTGATCAACTGACGCGCCTTCTCGGCGAACAGCGGCCAGTTGGAGGCCGGGTCGACCACCACCGCCTCGATCTTGCGGCCCATCACACCGCCTTTCCCGTTAATTTCTTCGAAGGTCATCAGTGCTGTGTTCTTGAGCGCGGTCTCGCTGATGGCCATCGTGCCGGAGAGCGAGTGCAGCACGCCGATTTTGATCGGCGCCTTGTCGTCGGCGAACACGTTGGTCGCCCAAGGTGCGGTGCCCGCCGCAGCAATCAGGCCAGCCGAGGTCTTTATAAAATCGCGTCTTTTCATAGGTATTACCCCCTGTCAGGTTGACGAGCAACGAATCCGTGACTGGCACTGTGCGCGATCTATTCGTTCTGCATACTCCCGCACGCACCGTGCCTCCTCCGGTACGGTGCACCTATTCCGCAACAAGCGTGCCGATCGCATCGCGTGGGTCTCGAGGAAGTTTTTTTCTTCTGCGTTCATAATGTTGGGACTTCGATGCGATGCTTTAACGAGCAGCGCGCCATGGAGAGCGATGCTCATGACGCACCGATACGGTGCTCACGCACCAGCACAATGCACGGCTTGAGTGCGGCCTGCGTGGCATGGCGCGCGTTCCATCTCGACAGACAGAGCACGCGACAGGCAACTCGTTGTAGGCTAGCGGTTCGGCGTTCGCGACTGTGGTGAAACGTCGTGCGTGTGCGACCTGTAATCGGCCGCCGGGCAGCAGCAGGACGCCCGGGTAGCGCGGGAGGAAGGGCGCGCGCCGAACCGGCGTCGCGTCAAGTTCTCCTTGCAAAATCCCCGAGGCTGTATATAATCACAGTAAATAGGGGGAGTTCAATGAATGAACTGACCGCGCGCCAGGCCGAAGTACTGCAATTGATCGCCGATTTCCTGCAAGCCACCGGTTTTCCGCCAACCCGCGCCGAGATCGCCAAGCAGCTCGGGTTTCGTTCCGCCAACGCAGCGGAAGATCATCTGCGGGCGCTCGAGCGCAAGGGTTACATCGAGATGCTGCCGGGCGCCTCGCGCGGTATTCGCCTGCGGGAAGGGCTCGGTATCCCCGTGGTGGGGCGTGTGGCTGCAGGCAATCCGATCCTCGCCGAGCAGCATATTCAAGGCCGTTTCCAGATCGATCCTTCCCTGTTCAAACCGCGCGCCGACTACTTATTGAAGGTGCGCGGCACGAGCATGCGCGACGCCGGCATTTTCGATGGCGATCTACTGGCTGTGCACCGTTCCTCGGATGCCCGCTCCGGCCAGGTGGTGGTCGCCCGGATCGGCAATGAGGTCACGGTCAAGCGCTTCAAGCGTCAGGGTAATCAAGTGCAGCTGCTGCCCGAGAATCCGGACTTCGAGCCGATCCTGGTCGATCTCAAACGCGACCTCTTCGCGATCGAAGGCATCGGCGTGGGAGTCATTCGGAACGGGAAGGCGTTGTAGTGAACAGGTGAAAAGGTGAAGAAGTGAAGGAGTGAAAAAAACTTCCCTCCCCTTCAAGGGGAGGGCCAGGGTGGGGATGGGGTTGGATAGGCTGGATAGGGCTAGATGGGGCGTTACCTCATTCCCTCCTTCTCTCCTTCTCTGTTTTTCAACAAGGGAGACCAACCATGGAACGAGATAACGCAATAAAAATTCTTCAGATATTGGCAGATGGCGTAGATCCGGCTACCGGCGAGCCGTTTCCGGCCAGCAGTCCTTATCAGCGTGCCGACGTCGTGCGCGCGCTTTTTGTAGCGGTTGAAGCGCTGGGTAATCCATCACGCAGCAAAGCGAGCGCACCGCAGGGCAAGTCAGGTTTCGAAAACGCGGGGCGACCCTGGTCGCAGGAAGAAGATGCCCGCCTGGGCCGTGCCTTCGACGCCGGCAAATCGATCGAGATCCTGGCCGAAGAGCACAAGCGCAGCCGCTTCGCGATCGAAGCGCGGCTGGTCAAGCTCGGCAGGATCGAAGAACCATCGACCGCACCGCGCTTCCCGGTGAAGAAGAATGCGGCTGCGGAGCGCCCTTCAGCCTATTCAGCGCGTTGAGACTTCCTGACGCTCGCTGACCAGCACAGTCATATATATAGAGATGAGGTTTGGCGTAACGGCCATGCAGAAAGATTTCGGTTGCGAAAACTCATGTCCGTCACGCTCGACCTCATCCTCGAAAATCCCGCCATCTGGCGTGGCGATCAGTACGCCAAAGTGGCGGTGGACAGCGTTGCCACCGGTTTCCCCGAGCTGGATACACAACTCCCGGGCGGAGGCTGGCCCCGCGCCGCGCTGACCGAGCTGCTGGTCAGCCGTCCGGGAGCGGGCGAGCTGCGTGTGCTGGTGCCGGCGCTCGCGCAACTGTCGCAAGCTGAAAAGTGGCTGGTGATGGTGGCACCACCCTATCAGCCGTATGCCCCGGGCTTTCGATTCTCCGGCGTCGATCTGGCGCGTGTGATGGTGGTCAAGACTCGATCGGATGGCGAAAGTCTCTGGGCGGCCGAGCGTTGTCTGCGCTGCGGGAGCTGTGCGGCGGTGTTGACCTGGACCGGGAGCGCCTCGTCACAGGCGATGCGTCGCTTGCAGCTCGCCGCGGAAGAAGGCAAGTGTATGGGCGTAGTATTCGGCGCCACGCGTCATGCCGCGCAGCCCTCCCCGGCACCGTTGCGCATTCAGTTGTCCAGTCGCCGCAGCGGACTCGAGCTGCAGATCCTCAAACGTCGCGGCGGCGGTTGGGCGCCGCCGGTTCTGCTGTCGATAGATTCACCAAGGATCGATAAGAGTGTGGTGGTTGATGCTCGCCATGCGATGCGGTGTGTGAATGCGTGAGGTGGGGAATGAGGGAAGGTATGAGATCGCTTTGCCGCATCACGTAATTCATCATCACGTATTCACTCATTCTGTTCTTCACCTCATTCCCTCCTTCACTCCTTCACTCCTTCACTCCTTCACTCATTCACGCCTTCACTTCGCTGGTACCCACCTCACGACACCACATGCTCTGGTCCTGCCTCCATTTCGCCGATTTCTCTCTGCAGCTCGTCGCGCGCACGATGCCGGCGGAAAATGTCCCGAGCTCCGACTGTGCATCGCCGACACCGTTGATCATCACCACCGGTGGCAATCGGCCGTTGGTCGTCTCCTGCAACAGCGCGGCACGCAGCCAGGGTATTGCACCAGGCATGACGGTCTCGGCAGCGGTGGCGCTGACTGCTGAGTTGATCGAATGTCCGCGCGATCTCACTCGAGAACAGCGCGCACTGGAAGGCGTCGCCGCGTGGGGCTGTCAGTACACTTCCATGATCAGCGTGACACCGCCCGATGCATTACTGCTGGAAATCGACGGCAGCCTGCGCCTGCTCGGCGGACTGCGCGCCGCATTGTTACGCTTGAGCCGCGACGTGAGGGAGCTGGGCTACACCGCCACCATCGCGACTGCACCCACACCGACCGCCGCATGGTTGCTCGCTCGCGCCGGCCTCAATTCCACCGTGGTGGAGAGGCATGCACTGCCGCAAGCGCTTGCGCCGCTTGCGCTCGGTTTGCTGGATCAGCGCGCAGAAACGGTGCACCTGCTCGAGCTTATGGGTGTGCGCACCATCGGTGATTGCCTGCAGCTTCCGCGCGATGGCCTGGCGCGCCGCTTCGGTCAGGCGCTGCTGGACGAGCTCGATCGCGCACTGGGCAAGCTGCCGGATCCGCGCGTGCCCTGGGTTGCACCCTCCAGATATCGCTCGCAGCTCGATCTCCCCGCGCCGGTGTACAGCACCGAGCCGCTGTTGTTCGCGGTCAACCGGCTGATCCAGGAGCTCACCGGATTCCTGTGCATGAAGCAGACGGGCCTCACGCGGCTCAAGCTCACTTTGCGGCATGAAGAGCGCAAACCGACGACGGTGATGCTGGGATTTTCCATGCCCACGCGCGATCCACAGCGCATCCTGCGCCTGCTGCGCGAGCGCATGTCCACACTCACCCTGCCCGATCGCGTGGCAGCAATCGCCATCGAAAGTGCAGAAATGCGCCCGCTCGACTCGCGCAATCTGTCCTTGTTTCCAGAAGATCGCCTGCCCGAAGAAGAGCGCTGGCTGATCATCGAGCACCTGCGCGCACGCCTGGGCACGCAGGCCGTGTACGGCATCTCCACGTATCCGGATCATCGTCCCGAGCATGCGTGGCGCTGCTGCGAACCAGGCACCGAATCGAGCAGCACTGTGCCGAGCAGCCGGCCGTTGTGGCTGCTCGATCCACCGCATCGCCTGCGCATCGATGGCGAGCAGCCAACACTGGACAAGCCACTCACGCTGATCTCCGGACCGGAACGCATCGAGAGCGGCTGGTGGGACGATGACATTGCCCTGCGGGATTATTTCGTCGCTGCCGATGACGAAGGGCGGCGCTTCTGGATATTCCGCGAACGCAATGGAGCAGCAGGGTGGTTTCTGCAGGGGGTGTTTAGTTGAGTGAATGCGTGAACTGCGTGAAGGATGTGAAGGAATGCAGGTGAATAGGTGAAGAAGTGAAGAGGTGAACCAGCGAGAGCGGTGGGATGATCTGTTGCCGTCTCCTGTTCACCTATTCACCTTTTCACCTGTTCACCATTTCACCTGCACTAATTCATTTCCCCGCCCCTCACTTCGGCGCGTCACCACTCTGATGCACGCACAGGATATTGCCCTCGGGATCCCTGAACCAGGCCGCCCGGTCGGAACCCAGAACGCACACATGCTCGACGGTCCTTAAGCCCGGCAGGTCGTAATCCTCGAACACCACGCCGCGGCTTTCTAACTCCTTCACTTCCGACACGACGTCGCTCACCTCGAAGCTGATCGCCGTGTGCTCAGCCTTGGTTCCCTTTGGCTTCTGGATGAGCTCAATGGTCGCATCACCTGCGCAGGCGAATACGAAATTGCCATCGGCTGCGAATCCCATCGGCTGCAAACCGAGCTTGCGCTCGTAGAATTCGCGCGCCCGATTCATGTCGATCACAGGCAGGATGGTGGTGACCGGTGCTTTGCTCAACATGTAATTCCCCCTTCGATCTATGCAGGCGCCGGCGCAACATCGACCAGCGTGTCATGAAAATCGCCGCCGCCGCCCCAGTCGCTGAGCCCATCGGCCGTCAGCGTGTTGGCCGACGTGCCGCCCGGGCTGAGCGAAGCCCACCAGCCCGAGGGCAGCGATACCACACCCGGCCGTACGCGATAGCCGACTCGTGCCCGCACCTGGACCACGCCTCTGTCATTGAACACGCGGACTTTGCTCCCATCCGAAACGTTGCGCGCCTCGGCGTCGCGGGGATGGATGTCGAGCAACGGCTCGCGCGCCGCTCGCAGTTGCCTGGGCAGGTTGGCGTAGCTGGAATTGAGAAAGTGCAGCTCCGACTTGGCGGTCATCAGAACCAGAGGGTAACGCGACGCCAAAGCCGGATCGCCGTAAGGACCTTCGCGCGCCGGCTGATATGCGGGCAGCGGATCGAAACCCTTGGCAGCGAGATCCGTCGAATACAACTCGCACTTCCCGGAGGCGGTCGGGAAACCACCCGCCGCGAAGCGTTTCCAGTCGGGTGGAAGATTCAGCGGTGCCCAGCCCTGCTCCCACAGGCGCTCGTAGGTAATGCCTTCGAGCCACGGATGCCCGCCGGAGAGCGCGGCTCGGATCAACTGCTCGTCGGAATCGAACAGATAGGGCTCGCTCATACCGAGTGCGGCTGCCAGCTTGCGAAAAATTTCAGTGTTGGGAAGAGCTTCGCCCACCGAAGCGACGGCCGGCCGGTTCAGCGCCAGATAAGTGTGCCCCCAAGACCACAGCAGATCCAGATGTTCGATCTGCGTCGTAGCCGGCAGGACGTAGTCGGCATGCCGAGCGGTATCGGTCATGAACTGCTCGAGGACGACGGTAAACAGATCCTCGCGCCTCAATCCCGCGAGCACGCGCTGCTGATTAGGCGCGATGACGGCCGGATTGCTGTTGAACACGATCAGCGCTCGCACCGGAGGATTGAGCGTGGTGAGCGCTTGGCCGAGCTGCGCCATGTTGACAGAGCGGATGGACGCGTCTGCCAACTGAGGCATCCGCACTGCGGCGACGTTGAGCGCCGTAAAGTGCAGGGCCGCCGTTATATGCAGGTGGCCGCCACCAAGCTCCTTCCAGGCTCCCACCAGCGCAGAGAGACAGCCGATCGTGCGGAACGTCATGGCTCCAAAGGCGTGATGCTCCATGCCGACCAGCGTGCGGATACACGCGGGGCGCGTCGTGGCGTATTCGCGCCCCAGCGCCACGATCTGTGCAGCGTCGATGCCCGTGATGCCGGCCACGCGCTCGGGCGTGTAGTCGTTCAGGCGCTCACGCAGTGCGTCGAAGCCGGTCGTGTAGTTGCTTACATAGTCTGCGTCGTACAGCCCATCCTTGACGATCACGTGCATCATCCCGAGCGCCAGCGCCGCATCGGTGCCAGGCATCGGCTGGATGTGCAGATCGGCCTCGGTCGCGGTGCGCGTCTTCAGCGGATCGATGACCACAAGCCGCGCGCCATTGCGGCGCGCTTCACGGATGAAATGCCACAAGTGCAGGTTGGTGACGATGGTGTTGGTACCCCACAAGATGATGAAACGGCTGTGCGCGATGTGCTCCGGCAGCATGCCAGCACCAGTGCCGTTGCTGGCCATCAGCCCGGCGCTAGACGCGTCCGCGCAGATGGCGCGCTCCAGCCGCGTTGCGCCGAGCCGAGCGAAGAAGCGCGCGCTCAGGCTGTTGCACTGGATCAAGCCCTGGGTGCCGAGATAGCTGTAGGGGAGGATCGCGTTGGCACCGTGCCGGTCGATGATCCTGTGCAAGCGCCGCGCGATGTCCTCGAGCGCCTCGTCCCAGCTCACGCGTTCGAAACTCGCGGAGCCTTTTGCTCCGTTACGCCGCAACGGATAGAGGACGCGATCCGGACTGTAGACGCGCTCGAGGTAGTGGGCGACCTTCGCGCACAGTCCACCGCGGGTGAAAGGATGGCTGTCGTCGCCCACCAGATGGGTGGCGACGCCATCGCGCACAGTCACCTCCCAGGTGCAGGTGTCGGGGCAGTCGTGCGGGCAAACGCCGCGTATTGGGCTGTCCAGCTGGCTCATTCCTGTCTACTGTCCACGCGCTTCTATTTCGTCAACTCAGAAATCAAAAACTCGCGCTGTCCTGGTGCAGGGACTCGTCCGCGCGCCTCGCCCACACCATCATCATAGGCCGATTGCGTGTTGATGGCCCTACGCAAGGTACCGCACTCGGGGGTCAATCATCGCAAAGAGTTGAGTGGACGCGCTTCTCACACTCCACTTGCGTCAGGTTGCTACGCAGCGATCTGCTGAGCCTATCGCGCGACGACCTTGGCCCCACGTACAACCTCACAGAGGACGCTGCCGACAGCGCCCCGAGCCGCGCGGAGTGCTATCCTCGCGATCAGGTCTTGACGATACGACGCGCCGGGACGGCGATCCGCCCCAGCGCGCTGAAACGCGAGGCCTCCTCGTAGACTAGTCGGCCGAGGGAGGAGCAGCCGTGACCGGCATCCGGGACTGGCTGGAGCAACTTGGGCTCGAGAAGTACGCCGCGGTCTTCGCCGAACACGAGATCACGCTCGACGTGCTG
>JBGQKF010000063.1:0-13399 GCA_041499435.1 Gammaproteobacteria bacterium | reverse complement strand
GGCGCAAGACCTGTCCGGCCCGAATGCGACCGTCGAAGATGCGCAGCGCGCCATCGGCACCATTGCACCTGCGTTCGAAATCGTGGAGATGCGCGGGGCAGACATGCGTGTAGATATGCCGCTGGCGCTCGCCGACAATGTCGCCCAGCGCGCGTTCGTGCACGGCGCGGCGATCCCGTTTTCCGGGAAGCTCGATTTCGGCGACGTGCGCGCCGTCGTGCGCATCAACGGCGAGGTGAAGGCGACGGCACTGGGACGCGAAGCGATCGACAATCAATTGCAAACCGTGGCGTGGCTCGCCAACGCTTTGCACCGCTACGGCAGACGCCTGCAGGCCGGTGAGCGCATCATGACCGGGTCGTTCACCAAGCCCATGGCGATCAGCGCCGGCGACACCTTCGAGACTGAGTTCAGCGGCGTGGGGTTGGTCAAAGTTCAGTTCGTGTGAAAATAAAAGGCGGGCCGTCTTGGGCCCGCCTTTCGCGTTTCGCGCGTGCGCTTCAAGCCATCTCGATGTCACTCGACTGGATGCGCTTCACTCCCGCCTTCTCCATGTCCTTCCATGCCGCGGCGAGCGAGCCGTTCAGATCGATGCCGCGCGATGCGTCCTCGATGACGTCCGCTTGAAATCCGAACTTGCGCGCATCCAGCGCCGACCACGCCACGCAGTAATCGGTCGCCAGCCCGCACACGAACACACGGCTGACCTTGCGGCTCCTGAGATAGCCGGCGAGCCCGGTCTCGGTCTTGCGATCGGCTTCCAGGAAAGCCGAGTAGCTGTCGACGTCGCGATGGAAGCCTTTGCGGATGATGAGCTGAGCATGCGGGATATTGACCCCGCTGACGATCGCCGCGCCCTCAGTCCCCTGCACACAGTGATCGGGCCACAGCACCTGTGTGCCGTACGCGAGCTTGATCGCCTCGAACGGCTTCTTGCCCTGATGCTGAGAAGCGAAAGAGACGTGATCGGCGGTGTGCCAGTCCTGCGTCAGCACTACATTATGGAAGGCCTTCGCGATCTGATTGATCAACGGGACGATCTGATCACCCTCCTTCACCGCCAGGCTGCCGCCCGGGACAAAGCAGTTCTGCACATCGATCACCAGCAGCGCGTCCTGATCGGTCGGCTTGATCTTGCCAGCCGCGAGCGCTGAGCGCACGCCCAGGCCGGTGGCGAGCGCTACCGCGCCGACGCCGGCCCCGAGCAATAGTTTTCTTCGTGTCACGTCATGCATCGTTTCCCCCTCCTCGGTTTGACAAATTGCACTTCCCGCACCTGAAGCGCCATAGACACCGCGAAGTCTAGCACTTCGCAAGACTTGATCAGAGCTTCCCTAGCACCGGCACCTCGGTCGCAGGCGGTGTATTGCGGCTGCGGTGGCAACGCACCTGACCATCGATCACGACCATGCCCACACCCGGAATGTCGCCGAGCGCCACGCTTTGCAGCAGCGTTGCTCCGGCCGTGTGCTGCGCGCGGTCCAGGAACACGAAGTCGGCCGCACGGCCCGCCTCGATCAATCCGCAATTGAGCTTGCGCAGCCGTGCGGTGTTGCCGGTTGCGAAACAGAACACCTGCTCCGGCGCGATGCCGCCCAGGCTCGAGAGCAGAGCGATCATGCGCAGAATGCCCAGCGGCTGCACCCCCGAGCCGGCCGGGCCATCGGTGCCCAGGATCACACGATGCAGGCACCGGCCATCGCGCGCGGCCTGCGCGGCCGCGATGGCGACTTTCTCGTTGCCGTTGTGCACGATCTCGATCGCACGCGAAGAGCGTTCGCACAGCTCGCAAACATCCTTCTCCGGCAGCGCGGTATGGCCGCCGTTGATGTGCCCGATGACATCCGCATCGGCCTCCAACACCACGTCCTTGTCGATCAGACCCGAGCCGGGGATAGACGGCCCGCCGGTGTGGATCGTGCTTTGAATGCCGTGCTTACGCGCCCAGGCCACCATCTGCCGCGCTTCCTGGCCCGCCTTCACCGAACCCAGGCCGACCTCCCCGAGCAGCGACACGCCGGCTAGCGCCAGCTCCTGAAAATCGGACTCGACCATCCCCTTCTCCAGCACCGGCGCGCCTGCCAGCACTTTTACGCCACCTGGACGAAAGTTGTGAAAGGCGCGCTGCGCCGTGATGGCGAGCGCCTTCAGCCCGACGATGTCCTTAGGCCGTCCCGGCAGATGCACCTCACCGGCCGAGACCATGGTGGTGACGCCGCCGTTCAACGTGAAATCGATCCAGCCGAGCTGATTCTGCCGCGGCGTCCAGTCGCCGAACACCGGATGCACGTGGCTGTCGATCAGGCCGGGGGCGAGGCACGTGCCTTTGGCATCGATCAGCGTATCCGGCTGGGCTGTGTCGAGATCCTTCTCGCGACCCACGGCGGTGATGAGGCCATCTACAGCGACGACGGTATCCGCTTGCAGGATGGGCCGATCGAGATCGCCGGACAGCAGCAGGCCGATGTTGCGGATGACGAGCTTGCCCGTGGGCGATGGGGCCGTGTCGAGCGCCATGCTGAGCCTCCAATGCCGATGCGGCATATGCGAAGCCGCCATGTTACTCCCGGCGGGCTCGCGCCAAAAACCGCGACGTAAGGCATCTATCCGGCTACAGCGCGAGATAATTCCGCTTCACGTCCTGATTCGCAGCCAGCTCCGCCATGGTCCCCTGGTACTTCACCTGGCCTTTTTCGATCACGTATGCACGATCGCTCACGAGCTCCGCGAAATGCAGATTCTGCTCGCACAAGAGCACGCTCAGACCCTCCTGCTTGAGCTCGATGATCAGGTTGGCCATGTCTTCCACGATCTTCGGTGCGATGCCCTCGGACGGCTCGTCGAGCAGCACCAGCCGCGGGTTGCCCATCAGCGTGCGTGCGACGGTGAGCATCTGCTGCTCGCCGCCGCTCATCTGTCCGCCGAGTCGACGCTGCATCTCGTGCAGATTGGGAAAGAGCCGCATCAACTTCTCCAGATCCCACGATGGCGCACCCGGCCGCGGCGCCTGTTTGCCGACCTCCAGATTCTCCAGCACGGTGAGATCGGTGAAGATGCGCCGCTCTTCCGGCACGTAGCCCAGACCCAGGCGTGCGATCTGGAACGCCTCCAGACCGGCCAGGTCGCGCCCATCGAATTTCACGTTGCCGCTCGCGCCCGGGAGCAATCCCATGATCGACTTCAGCGTCGTCGACTTGCCCGCGCCGTTGCGGCCCATGAGCGCGACCACTTCGCCATAATGCACCTGCAAATCCACGCCGAACAAGACCTGTGCACGGCCGTAAGCCGCGCGCAGATTGCCCACCGTTAGCAGCGCACCGCTCATCCGTTCCAGGCGGCATGCACACGGAAGGTCGCGCCCGTGCCCAGGTATACGGCCCGCACTTCCGCGTTGTCGCGCACGCTGGCTGGATCGCCTTGCGCGATCACGCGTCCACGCGCCATCACCAGCATTCGATGCGCATAGCGGAACACCACATCCATGCTGTGCTCCGTGAACAGCACGCCAAGCTGGCGCTCCGCGGTGAGCCGCGCAGTCAATGCCATCAGCTCGTCGCGCTCCTTCGGCGCCATGCCGGCGGTGGGTTCATCCATCAGCAGCAGCCGCGGGCCGCTCGCCAGCGCCATCGCCAGCTCCAGGCGCTTGAGATCTCCGTATGCGAGCAGGCTGCAGGCGCGCTCGGCCTGATCGGCCATGCCGACCTGACCGAGCAACGCCAACGCTTCGTCGCGATACTGATCGGCTGCAGTACGCCACAGATTGAGCAGCCGCCTTTGTTGCGAGAGCAACACCATCTGCACGTTTTCGCGCACGCTCATGGAGCCGAACGTCGCTGTGACTTGAAACGTACGGCTCACGCCCAGGCGCCAGATTGCGCGGGGACTGCGCCCGGTGATCTCGCGTCCGTCCAGCTTGACGCTGCCGCCGTCGGGCGGGAGCTGACCGTTCAGCAGATTGAAGCAGGTCGACTTGCCCGCCCCGTTCGGTCCGATCAGCGCGAGCAGCTCTCCCGCATCGACATGAAACGAAACGCCATCGACGGCCCGCACGCCGCCGAAGAATTTCGAGAGATCGGTGACCTGCAGCATCAGCCGAAGCGCTTCTCCGCGAGCTGGTGCGCGCGAATGTAATCCCAGTCGTACTCCACGCCGAGTCCCGGGCCAGTGGGCACCGCGACGCATCCGTCTTTGCCGATGCAGTCCAGCTGATCGGTGTACCCGCACTGGTACACCGGCGCGATCATGTTCGGACAATCCGGCCCGACCAGTGCCACCTCGTAGTAGTTCGAGTTGCGCATGGCGGACATCAGATGACGATGCGCCGGTCCGCATGCATGCACTTCGACGTCCACTCCAAGCGCTTCGCCGAGGTGCGCGATCTTCAGTCCACCGGTGATGCCCATGTCGTACTCGGGATCCACACGCAGATAGTCCGTGCCGCCGGCGATGATGAAGTCGGCCTTGGGCTCGATGCCGCGCACATACTCGGTGATGAGCAGCGGCGTCTTGATCATCTCCCGCAGCTTCTTGTGCGCAAAAGCAGACTTGCCGGTATCGCGGAATGGATCCTCGTACCAGAAGTAGTTGCCTTCGTCGCAGGCCTTGCCGACATAGAGCGCGTCTGAGAATTTGCGCAGCTGGTTGGCCGGATCCAGCATCAGCACCATGCGATCGCCGACCGCAGCGGCGACATGCAGCACGTTCTCCGCTTCTCGCCTGGCGTCGCCGTCGTTCCAGCCGTGGATCTTGTACGCACGGTAGCCCAGCTCGTAACAGTGGCGCGCGAAATCGGCATAAGCCTCTTTGGAATCCAGGCCGCCTTCGTTGTCGCCCAGATACGTGGAGGCATACGCCGGCAGCCGCTTGCGATGCCCGCCGATGAGCTCGGTGATCGGCGCCTGGTATTTCTTCCCCGCGAGATCCCACAGCGCGATGTCGAGCGGCCCCTGTCCCATCCCCGACCACTGGCGCAGCTCGCGCTTGAGATCGTCCAAGAGCCCTTCGCGCTCCATCGGATCGCGGCCGATCATGAACGGTGCGATCATGTCCATCTCGCCGCGCGTGGCAGGGCTCGCGCCCCAGTTGGTCACGTACTGCCCTTCCAGTCCATCGTCCGTGCGAATGCGGATGGCGTTCTTCACCACCTTGATGCTGCTGCCGCGCTTGAACCCGACCAGCTGTCCTACGCCGATGCGGGCCAGATTCTTCGCCTCGAACTCGAAATCCGTGATCGTGATCTCGGTGATCCGGCTCATGTCATCCTCCTCCTCTGATTGAACGCGAGGCGGTCATGCGCCCCGCCTGCGCAAGTAACCGACGATCCCCTGCGGAAACGCCACGACCAGCAGCAGGATCACCGCTCCCAGAACGATTCGCCAGTAGTCCGTGGTCCGCATGATTTCGGTTTGCAGAAAGTGATACACGGCTGCGCCGACGATCGGTCCGCTGAGCGTCTGGATGCCGCCGAGCAGAATCATGACCAGCGCATCGATCGACTGCGGTATGGATAGCACCGTGGGGAACACGCTGCCCTTGTGAAAGGCATGCAGCACACCGGCGAGACCGGCGAACGCGCCGGCGATGGCGAAGGCCAGCCACTGCTGCCGGCGCACGTCGATACCGATCGCTTCCGCGCGCAGTGCCGAATCGCGTGCGGCACGCAGCGCGTAACCGAACGGCGCGAACAGCGCGCGGGCGAGCGCGAACAGACTCAGCGCGACCAGCACGAGCACCACGTAGTAGTAGACCGCCTTGGAACTCGCCCATGCGGAAGGCCACACGCTCAGAATGCCGTTATCCCCGCCAGTCCAGCGCGACTGGAAAGCGATCGACCAGAGGATCTGTGCAAACGCGAGTGTGAGCATAGCCAGATAGACCCCGGTCAGGCGGATGCAGAATGCGCCGAACACGAGCGCGAGCGCGGCCGCGATGAGCGGGCCCGCAATCAGCGCCGCCTCCATCGAAGCCGCCATGCGCGAGAGCAGCAAACCGGCGGTGTAGGCGCCGATCCCAAAGTACGCAGCATGGCCGAAGGACACCAGCCCGCCGACACTGGTGATGAAATGCAGGCTCGCAGCAAACAACGCGAGGATCGCGATCTCGCTCACCACCAGCTGCACGTACTCGCCGGTAAACAACGGCAGCAGCGCGAGCAGCAACAGCACAGCCGTGCAGATCGGCAATACATGCCGTACCGAGCCCAGCATCGCATCGGCCGTCGGCCCGCTCGTGCGCGGCTGACTCTCGGGACGCCCGAGCAGCCCATAAGGGCGCAGCGTCAGCACGACCGCCATGACGGCGAAGGTCAGCACCAGCGTGAGTTGCGGGAACAGCAGCACGCCGAACGCGGAGATCTCGCCCACGAGCAGCGCAGCGAGGAAAGCGCCGGTGACACTGCCCATGCCGCCGATCACGACTACGACGAAGGCTTCGGCGATGATGTTGATGTCCATGGTGAGCGTGACGGCGCCGTTAGGAATCTGCAGCGCCCCGCCGAGACCCGCGAGCAGACAGCCGATGAAGAGCACACTGGTGAACAGCCAGCGCTGATTCACGCCGAGCGCGCCGGTCATCTCGCGATCCTGTGTGGCCGCACGGACCAGGGTGCCCCAGCGCGTGCGGTGGAACAACAGCCACAGCAGCGCCATCACCAGGGGTCCAAGGCACATGAGCAGCAGGTGATACTGCGGAAAGCGCTGACCGAGAATATCGATGGTGCCGCGAAACCCGGGCGCGCGCGGGCTGAGCAGATCTTCCGGTCCCCACAGCCAGCGCACCGCATCTTCGATCACCAGCACCACGCCGAAAGTCGCGAGCAGCTGGAACAACTCGGGTGCGCGATAAATCCGCCGCAGCAGCACGATCTCCATGATCACGCCGAGCACACCGGCCGCGAGGGCCGCACCGACGATGCCGATCCAGAAACCGGTTGCGGTACCGAGCTTGGCCATCAGAAACTGCGAGAAGGTATAGGCGAGATAGGCGCCCAGCATGTAGAACGAGCCATGGGCGAAGTTGACGATGCGCGTGACGCCGAAGATGATCGACAGCCCGCTCGCGACCAGAAACAGCGTTGCCGCGTGCGACAGGCCGGTGAGGAATTGGATGAGGTAGGTCGTCACGTCAGGTTTACGTGAACGCGCGTCGCGCGTTCACACCCTTCACTCTTCACCCTTCACCCTTCACGCGAAGCACAACACTAACGCTGTGCTTCGCTCGGCCGCTTCTTCTTCACTACCGCGTCAGAGGGCATGTAATCCTTCCCGTCGGCATAGCGCCAGTCCACCATCACGCCGCGATCGCCCCTCAAGTCCAGCCGCCCGATAAAGGCACCGAAGGTCGACTGCTGATCGATCGCGCGAAACGTTACGGGACCGAACACCGTATCGAACTTGAGGCCGCGAAACGCCGCGATCAGCTTTTCGGTGTCGGTGCTGCCGGCTTTCCTGATCGCCTGCGCAATGGCCATGAACGTCGTGTAGCCCACCACCGAGCCCAGCCGCGGGGGCTCGTTGAAGCGCTTCTCGTAGGCCTGGACGAACTTCTGATGGGAGGCCGTGCGGATCTGATCCCACGGATAGCCGGTCACGATCCAGCCCTTCGGCGTCTCATCCTTGAGCGGATCGAGATACTCGGGCTCGCCGGTCAGCATGCTCACCACAGCGCGCCCTTCGAACAATCCGCGCAAGTTGCCCTCGCGCACGAACTTGGTCAGATCGGCGCCGAACGTCACATTAAAGATCGCCTCAGGCTTCGCGGCAGCGAGCGCCTCCACCGTAGCGCCGGCCTCCAGCTTGCCCAGCGCCGGCCATTGCTCGGCTACGAATTCGACATCCGGACGTTTCGCTTTCAGCAGCTCCTTGAAGCTCGCTACCGCCGATTGTCCGTACTCGTAATTCGGCGCGATGGTCGCCCAGCGCTTTGCCGGAAGTTTGGCCGCCTCCTCCACCAGCATCGCCGCCTGGATATACGTGCTGGGACGCAGCCGGAACGTGTAGCGATTGCCTTTTTCCCAGACCATTGCATCGGTGAGCGGCTCGGCGGCAACGAACAGCGTCTGATTACGCAACGCGATGTCGCTGACGGCGAGACCGACGTTGGACAGAAACGTGCCGGCGAGCAGCTCGACTTTCTGGCTGCTCAGAAGCTCGCTGGCATGGCGCGTGGCGTTGTCGGGCTTGCCGCCGTCATCGCGCGAGACCACCTCAAGTTTGCGCCCGCCGAGCAGGCCGCCGGCAGCGTTGATCTCCTCCACCGCAAGCTCCCAGCCGTTACGATACGGCAGCGTGAACGCGGGCACCGTGGAGTAGCTGCTGATCTCGCCGATCAGGATCGGTTTTTCGGCGTGCGCCGGCAAAGCGAACGCAGCGGCGGCCAGCAGCCAAAGGCGCATGTGCATAGTCATCTTTCGCATTACGGGTACGGAGAAATCATCGTGGCGCGATTGTGCGTCACGTGTGCGCGGGCTCGCGCAACTGGCGGCGCAGAATCTTGCCGACCGCGCTCTTCGGCAGCGCGCCGCGGAACTCGATGTGCCGCGGTACTTTGTAGCCAGTCAGATGCGCGCGGCAATACGCCGTGAGGTCGGAGACCGAAAGGTTCGCATCTTTTTTCACGATGAAGAGCTTGACGGCTTCTCCGGTCGCGCTGTCTGGCACGCCGACCGCGACCGCTTCCAGAACACCGGGGTGTTTCATGACCACCTCTTCGATCTCGTTGGGATACACGTTGAACCCCGAGACGAGGATCATATCCTTCAACCGGTCGACGATCTTGAGATAGCCCTGCGGCGTAATGAGCCCGATATCGCCGGTGCCTAGAAACCCGTCTGGTCCCAGCGCGCGAATCGTCTCGTCGGCGCGGTGCCAGTATCCGGCCATCACCTGGGGACCGCGCACATGAACTTCACCGATTGCTCCCTGCGGCAAGACCGCGCCCTTGTCATCGCGGATCTCGATCTCGGTGCCCGGAACTGGAAAGCCGGTGGTGCCGGTGTGGTCCGCGACGTCGGTCGGTGTGGCCGAGACCACTCCGGAGGTCTCCGTCAATCCGTAGCCTTCCAGAAGCGGCTTGCCGGTCACGGCCTTCCAGTGCTGCGCCACGCTCGCCTGTATCGGCGCCCCCCCGCCATAGCAATAATGCATGGTGCTGAAATCGATCTGCGCGAAGCGCGGATGATTCAAGAGGGCATTGAACAGCGTGTTCACGCCGACCAGGATCGTGAAGCGGCTGCGTGCAAGCATGTCGACGAAGCGGTCCAGATCGCGCGGGTTGGTGATCAGAATCTGCTTGCCGCCGAGCTGAAAATACAGCATGCAATTGAGCACCAGCGCAAAAATATGGTAGAGGGGCAGACAGGTGATGCAAATCTCCGCTCCGGTCTTGAGGCTGTCGCCGAAGAAAGCGCGCGTCTGTTCTACATTGGCGAGCACGTTGTGATGCGTGAGCATCGCGCCCTTGGAGATGCCGGTGGTGCCACCGGTATATTGTAGAAAGGCGATGTCGTCGGGCCCCACCTCGGGCGGCTGGAAAGGCAGCCGTGCACCTTCTGCGAGCGCGGTGGGAAACGGCACTGCACCAGGCAGAGAGTACGCCGGCACCTGCTTCTTCACCCTGCGGTACACGAAGTTGATCAGCGTCCCCTTGAGCGTGCCCAGCATGTCCCCGACCGAAGCGACGATCACGTGGCGCACCCGCGTGTGCGCGATCACCGATTGCAGCGTGTGCGCGGCGCTTTCGAAGATGACGATCGCGGTGGCGCCCGAGTCGATGAGTTGATGCTCGAGCTCGCGCTCGGTATAGAGCGGGTTGACGCTGACGGCGGTGAGCCCGGCGCGCAGAATGCCGAACAGCACCACCGGGTACTGCAGCAGATTGGGCAGCATGATGGCAACGCGCTCGCCTTTGGCGAGCCCGAGCCCGTTCTGCAGGTAAGCGGCGAAGTCGCGCGACCAGCGCGATGTGTCGGCATACGTGAGGGTTACACCGAAATTCTCGAACGCAGGCAGCTCGCTGTAGCGCTGCGCGCTCGCTTCCACCATGTCACCGAGGCTCAAGAACGCAACGGGACCGAGCTCCACCGGGACCCCGGGCGGATAGTGCTGCGCCCACGGCTTACGATCGATCGCACTCATCGATGTGCTCCCCTGATAGAGTCGCACGCTGCCTTACACGGTGGTGCAGGATAGATCAACGCAATCCGTCCTGGCCCTTGATCTCGTGTTTCTGCAGTCCGCCGACGCGCGCCAGCGGCCGCCCGCTGGCGGTAACGGCGACCGCGACCACGATCTCGTTGGCGCGCGGCGCATCCGACACACGCGCTTCGATTGCATCGAAATGGCTGCGCACGTATGCCGCATCCTTGTGCCCGAGGGGCACATCGATTGCCGTGCCCACAGTGCCGAGCTTCTTGGCTGATGGCACCAGCGCCGCTCCCTTCTCGACCGCCCGGCGCAGCGGCGCACCGAGCTTGGGATGCAGAACCGCAGCGGCGTGCTCGATCTCCCCGCGCTCACCGACGATTGCGGCCTTGCCGTAGCTCTCGGCCTGCGCAGGAGCGACGCCCAGCGCCTGCACGCAGCGCTCGCCGAGCAAGCCGCCGAGCTCCTCGCCGATGTCGATCAGCTCGGACAGATCCTCCTGAAAGCGTCCGGCACACGGGTTCTCGATGACCGCCATGGCGACCGCGCGCCGCGTCGGCGGATCGACTGCTCTGCCCATCTCCAGGCGCACTTCGTCGACCTGCACCACGAGCTTTCTGATTCTCGCTTTCATTCCGATACTCCTCCCTGGACAACCCGCCTAAATCGAAACCTTGGAACACAGAGATCACAGAGAACCACAGAGAACACGGAGAAAATCGATTGACCAATTTACACGTACCTGGGTACTTGCATTCTCGTCGTCTATGTCTTCGCTTCTCTCTGTGCTCTCTTTGCTGCTCTGTGATCTCTGTGTTCAAAGGTTTGGATAACCGCCCTAACGCAACCCATCATTGCCCTTGATCTCGGCAGCCCGCAACCCGCCAACGCGCTCGTGCACGCGCGGCCCGCACGTCATGACCAGCACATACACCAGCTCGTCAGCTCGGGGCGCGCCGGGCACGTACACTTCCATCGCATCGAAATGGCTGCGCACGTAGCTGGCGTTGATGTGCGTGATCGGCACGTCGAGCCGCGTGCTGGGTGAGCCCACCTTCTTGGTCGACGGCACAATCGCCTTCGCGCCGCCCAGCACTTCGCGCATCGCATAGCCGCCGGGCACGTGCCACAGGGCGCCGTGCTCGATCTCGCCGTCGCTGCCGACGATCGCACCTTTACCATAGCCTTCGATCTGCTCGGGAGCCACACGCATCGCCGCCAGCAGCCGACGCGTCATATCGATGCCAACCGGATTGAGCGCCTCCATCATCGGCATGATATTGGGCTCGTAGCGCCCCGCGAATGGATTAGTGAGCACGGCGCACACCGCACCGCGCTTGCGCGGCGCCTGCAACGGCGGCCCGAACTCATGGAAAATCTCTTCCACCTGCGTGAACACTTGCCGTATCTCGATCATTCCCCTTGGTCGCTCTTAAACGTGTTTCTCTCAGCAGCCCACCACGCGCACCCGGCCCTGCAGCCAGAGCGCTGCGCAGTGTATCAGTCCGCTCGCGATGAGCTGCTCGGCGCGCCGCGCACCGCCGGCCAGCGCCTGCTCCACCGTGTCGGCCGGTAAGGCGCCCACGCCGACTGTCACCAGGCGCTCGCCGAGATCGGTGTCGTCCTTGAGCTCACAGGCCGGCTTCCGAAGGATAGCAGGATCGTCGCTGTTCACGCAGTTGGCGACCATCGTAGCCGCGGCATCGGCGGCCGCTGCATTGGCCGCGAGCACCGTGACGCTGTCGGCGATGCCGAGACTGAAGCTGCGACCGCGCCAGCCGCTGGTGGCGATGCCACGCACCGGAGAGGCGGCGTGCACTTTGAGCTCGCCGTCGAGCGCCGGGTTTTCACACCGCGTCACGCGCGCCAGATCGGCGAAGACACCGACGCCGTAGCTTTGCCCTGGAGCTAGATGCAGGGCGATATCCCCGCCATTGTTCACGTATGCACGTTCGATGCGTGGGTCGCTCTGGAAAAATTCGATGAGCTCGTCGGCGACGGCGCCGGCCACCGCGGCCATGGGGGTGATGAATTCGTTGCCATGCGGTGCGCACGCGGCGAGCATGCGGCGCGCCACGACACCGCGCAGACCGCTCGCTTGCTGCACAGGGGAGCGCAGCAGCGGCAATTCAGTCACGAGCTCCGGCAGGATCGTCTCGAAGCGAATCCACGCGCGTCGCACCGCGGCTGCGACGGCATCTGCCGCACCATCGGCACCGATGATGAGGTCGATGGGACCGTGTTGGAAATGCCAGCGCCGCGTGGCCAGTGCGGCCCCGATGGGGCCGCACTGGGCGGGTGAAGAGTGAAGGGTGAAGAGTGAAGGGGGTGAAGGGTGAAGAGTGAAGAGTGAAGAGTGAACCCCCTGGTGGTCCAGGCCTCGTTGTAGCTGCGCATCAGCGCGCTCGATACTCAGCGCATCACAGCCTCGCTCTTCACCCTTCACTCTTCACCCTTCACCCTTCACTCTTCACACCAAGCGGCCACGGATTGAGCCCATCCCACCCCACCACCCGTACACGCTCATTGCGCAGCACGTCCTCGACGCTGCGCACGCGATCCATGTGGCCGCCGAGCGCCGCATAGTCGGCGAGCCGCATGGTGAACTCGATCGGCGCGACGATCGCCGGTGTGGGCACCCAGCCGAATGAGCTGTCCGGCATGCGCAGCACATCGACCATCAACGTGATGCCACCGCCCGGCCACACATATACCGGCGCCCCTCCACAAGTGACCTCGACCAGCAGATCCTTGATCGAGCGCGTAAGCCGGACCGGATTCTCGGTGACACCCGCACGCAGACTACCGCCTGCGCCCGCGAGAAACAACACCGTGGTGAGCGCCGGTTCGCAGTTCTCGCCGATCCGTTCCACGACTTTGCGCACGGCCGCAGGCATCGGCGCGGGCACCATGCGCAAGCCCTCGTCGAGCACGAAGTACGCGGCGTCCTCACCCGTGGTCGATACCATCAGAATGCGTTCGCCCGGCCGCGCTACTTTCGGATCGAAGCCGGTAACGATGGAAAGCGGATCGGTGATGTCGGTACCGCCCCAGCCGGTACCCGGATTGGCGACCTGGAAGTAGCGTCCCGGAGTGGATTTCTTGCCTTTGATCCTGATCCCGGATGCAGGCATGTCCAGGCAGCGCCCGGCCTGATGCTCGGTCAGTACGCCGGTGATGTGATCGTCGACGACGACCACCTCATCCACCTCCCCATACCACTGGCGCGCGAAGATGCCGATGGTGGCCGAGCCGCATCC
>JBGQKF010000062.1:0-13452 GCA_041499435.1 Gammaproteobacteria bacterium | reverse complement strand
GGAAGATCTCGGAAGTCGACGCGCGCCTGCTGGTGCGCCGCGCCCCGGAAGAGGCGGGCGGCGAATATTTCCGTCTGCTCCCCGAGGGGCGACTCGATCATTACGACGGCAGCATCATCCAACTGCAGCCGCGCAAAGAGGGGCTGGACCTCAATCGCAATTTCCCCGCGGCCTGGCGGCAGGAGCACGAGCAGCAGGGCGCGGGGCGCTTTCCCGTCTCAGAGCCCGAGGTGAGATCGGTAGTCGAGTTCATCACGTCGCATCCGAACATCACCGCGGCTGTCGCATTTCACACCTACAGCGGCGTGCTGCTGCGTCCTTACTCGCATCTTGCAGACGATACGCTGCCGGTGGAGGATCTGTGGACATTCCAGAAAATCGGAGCGAAGGGCACCGAGCTCACGGGTTACCCGAACATCTCGGTGTTCCACGATTTCCGATATCACCCGAAGGAGGTGATTACTGGCTCGTTCGATGATTGGATGTATGACCATGGGGGAGTATTCTCGTGGACGGTGGAGATCTGGAGCCCACAGCGCCAGGCCGGCATCGGCGATTACAAATTCATCGAGTGGTATCGCGAGCATCCGGTCGAGGACGATTTGAAGCTGCTCAAGTGGAACGACGAGGCCCTGGGCGGGCGCGGCTTCGTCGACTGGTACCCGTTCGATCATCCGCAGCTCGGCGCCGTCGAGCTGGGCGGCTGGGATACGTTGTATACCTGGAGCAATCCACCGCCGGCGCTGCTCGAGCAGGAGATCGCGCGCTTCCCAGCCTGGCTGGTGTGGCAGCTCACCATCTCGCCGCGGCTGGAAATCCTCTCGCTGCAGGCGACCGCGCTCGCAGGCGATACTCATCGGGTGCGCTGTGTCGTGCACAACACCGGCTGGCTGCCGAGCTATGTCACGCGGCGTGCGCGCGATCACAAGCTCATGCGCGGGGTGATGTGCGAGATCGAGCTGCCGCCCGGTGCAACGCTGGAAACCGGGCTGCAGCGGATCGAGCTCGGGCAGCTCGAAGGCCGCGCTTATAAGCCAGCGACCCCGAGCAGCTGGGCCGGGTGGAGCGGTGATGTGACCGACGATCGTGCGCAAGCCGAATGGATCGTCCGCGCACCGCAAGGCGGCGTAATCCGATTGCGAGCGTGGCACGATCGCGCCGGCGAAGCGCGTGCAGAAGTGCAGCTCGTTGGCCGATGAGCGCAGCAGTCGGCCGCTACGCCAGACCTATCTCGGCAAGCGCCGAAGTGCATTGGGTTGCGGGAGTCGACGGCTGTAGAGGCGGCTGGTTCGTCATCCTGTGCGCGATCGCCAAAGGTGTGGACCTGCCGGTGCGAGTCACCTCACGCCTGTGCGGCGACTTCCGGTCGGTCTTGGATCTGCCCGAGCAGCCGGTTGCGATCGCTGTCGATATGCCGATCGGATTACTGGAGCGCGCCATACCCGGAGGCCGCGTGTGCGATCGCGAGGCTCGCGCGTTACTGCGCAGACCGCGAGCGAGCAGCGTGTTCACGCCGCCTACTCGCCCGGGCCTGGCCGCCGCGACATATCTCGATGCGCCGGCACTCAATGGCGCTGGCATGAGCAAAGAGAGCTTCAACATTCTGCCGAAGATCCGGGAAATTGACGCGGTGTTGTCTGCGGCTGACCAACAGCGCGTATTCGAGGCCCATCCCGAGCTGGTGTTCGCGCGCCTGGCCGGCGCACCGCTCTCGCATAACAAGAAGACCATGGAAGGGCGTCGCGAGCGCGCGCGTCTGCTCCGGCGCATGTATCGGACCAGCTATCAAGAGCCTGTGCGCCTGCGCTTGACACACGGCCTGCGCTACATTGCGCTCGACGATGTCGCCGACGCGTACGCGCTCGCTCATGCGGCGCGTTGTATCCGCAACGGCGGCGCGCGGCGGGTCCCGGAGAACAATCCGCCGATCGACGCGCGAGGCTTGCGTATGGAGATCTGGTACTGAGCCATTGATGCGGATCAGGGTCGATCGCGGACGACATGCAACTCATCGCGCGTGCGCGGTGTCTCTACAGTGCTGGGGTATGTGGCCGTAGTCGCAAGGAAGAGATGTGCATGGCGTTTTCCTATCCAAAGATGGCCTGAGATATGCGTGGGTAAACGCGGGTGCTATTCTGGCGTGAAGACTGAGGCCGTGACTTCTTTGAAGGAGGCTCCATGCAGTCGGTATTGATCAGGATTGGGCGTTGGGCGGGATTGCTGGGGCTTGCCTTGAGCACGGCTGTTGCAGCGCACGATCTAAGCGCTGACGAGTGTCGCGAGGGCGGCGAGTTCATTCAGCACGCCGCCATGTCCCGTGATAATGGATTGTCGCGCGATGAGTTCCTGCGCCGGATGCAGGAGGATCTTCAAGCGATCCAGGCGTTTCCGCCGGCGCTGCGCTGGTTCGTGCAGGATGCGGCCGATGAGGAGCTTCTCATGGGGGCCGCGCAGCGCGTGTTCGATGCGCCACGTACGCCCGAAGATCATCGCAGCGACTTCGTGCAGGCCTGCTCCGAGCGCTTGACCTTACAGCCGGACACCGATGCCCGGCTCGAAACCAAGGACTAGAACCTATCTCAAAATCCCCCACGCACGCGTCGTCGTCAAAACGGGCCTCAAATGTCGCATCGATTGAGATAGGTTCTAGATCAGCGTATCGGTCAGCCGCGCGATGTTCTGCAGCCAGCGGCGCACCGCGTGGCGTCGCTGCCAGCGTTCGAGCGTGATGAGCTCGCTGGCGGCCATGTAGCGTTCTTGAATCTTGTTCAGCTCGCTCACCACGCCTGCATCGTAGACCAGCAGGCTCACCTCGCTGTTCAGCGCGAACGAACGGATATCGAGATTGCTCGAGCCGATCATGGCGACATCATGGTCGATGGAAGCATGCTTCGCGTGCAGGAAAGCGCTTTCATAGAGATGGATGCGCACGCCCGCGTTGAGCAGATCCTCGAAATACGACTGCTGCGCGAATTGAACGAGCGGCTTGTTGGAGTGTCGCGACACGATCAGATGCACCTCGGCTCCGCGCGCTGTGACGGCGCGCATCGCTGCGAGCAGCGTCGTGTCGGGCACGAAATACGGTGTGGTGAGCACAACGCGACGGCGTGCTGCGTAGATCAGGCTTACCAGTACTTGCTGCGTGTTGCCCTCCTGGTGTCCCGGCCCGCTCGGCAGAATCTGCGCGACCGCCGAACCGCCTGGCAACGGCTCGGGAAACAGCGCTGGATCCGCGGCGGACTCTGCAACTTCCTGATAACGGTCGGCGAGGAGCACCGCCTGCAACTGATGCACCGCAGGCCCGACCACACGGGCAACGAGCTCCTCGTTGAGCAGGCCGCGGTTGGCGTCGCAGTCGACGATATTCTGCGAGCCGATATAGCCGATCCGCCCGTCGATCACCGCGATCTTGCGGTGATTGCGCAGATCCAGGCGCACACGCTCCGGACGCAGGAGTCGCAGCGGCAGCAGGCCGATCACTTCCACGCCGGCCGCGCGTAGGCGCGGCGCCAAGCGCTTCAGCGCAGGGCGCGAGCCTACGCTGTCGATCAGCAGGCGGCAGATCACACCGCGGCGCGCCGCACGCTCCACGACTTCCGCTGCTCGCGTACCGGTCGCGTCGTTGGCGAAGATGTAGTAGAGCAGATGCACGCTGTGGCGCGCGTGCTCGATATCGTCCAACAGACGCTCGAGCGAGCTTCGATAGTTGTCCAGCAGCTCGATGGAATTGTTTCCCACCAGCTCGAAGCTGCCCAGCTTGCTCGCCAGGCGGGCGGCCTCGGTGATTTCAGCGTGGTGCGGGGGCTTCGCCGGATAGTGCCCGAGCAACTGCGGCAGGGATTGCATCAGCTCCGCCAGCCGGATCTGCTGCTCGAGCCGGCGCCGTGGCAGATAAGCGCGTCCGATCAGCGCATACAGCACCAGGCCCGGCCAGGGTAAGAAGAAAATCAACAGCAGCCACGCGCGCGCGGAAGCGGGCGTGCGCCGCTGCGGCACATACACCAGCATGGCGAGGCGCACCAGCCACTCGCTGATGAAGTACAGCGTGCCGAGCGAAAGCATGCGTGCACGTCCCCCCATGGCGGGCGACCCTCGAGGAAGCGGCCGCGCGCCAATCATAGCGCCATGGGAGGCGGCAGGGGGTGACGCTATGGCGGCGAGCGCGCGCAGACTTCCGCGCGCGGGACTCGCCGCGGTTATCTGATCCGCAGTGGTACCTGGTTACAGCGTAACTCTACTCGTCGGAGGCGCCGACGGTCAGCGTGTCCTTGCAGTTCTTGTAGAACACAGCAGCCAGAACTTCGAACTCGGGACGCTCTTTGCCGTCGTTCACCCAGCGGTCGGCGGCTTTCCACCCGCTGAACGCGACTTCCTCATACATCCTGCGCTGCTCGAGATCCATCGATTCGAGCACATAGATCGCGTCGTGCGGGATCTGGGCGTCGCCCATGAACATCTTCTTGAGCGGGCTTTCGGGAATGTACTTGAATACGGCAGGAGCACCCAGGAAGCGGGCCTGTGCACCCCAGGCGGCGCGCACACCAACCATCTGGCAATAGCGCATCGCCGCGAGCGCGGGAGTTTCATCGGTTACGGGATCCGACTCGTGCGCGTACGCCTCGGCGGACAGAACCAGCACCACTACGGCTGCAGCTGACTTCAACATATCGACCTCCAGCAGCGATGACCTCCCAGGTCCCCACCGTTGTAGACCGACAGTTATGAGCTGCTGCAGTGGTGGCTTGATTCGCGAGCAGCGATTGACTGAAGACAGAGCATTAACTGTTCCTGCTTGGTAAACCGGACCGCAGTACCGCATGCGGCGGGGCTATCGCCGCTGCAGCGCAGATCGATAAATTTTTGTCTCTCCAAGACCTTGGAGCGCACTCACGACAGGACCGTACCTGCAATGCCTTACCCCGCGAGCGCAATGCAAATCTTGCAAGCAGGGAGGATCATCTGCACGTCGGGAGCGGTGCAGGACCATGCTACGATGCCACGCTATGGTGCAAAAGGGACGCAAATGAACGACCACGCGCGATTTCCCGGTGCCGAAGGACAATACGCGGTCAGGCGCTGGCAGGATCGTCGCCTGACGACGATGGTTGACCGCGTCGCCGAAGAGGTACCCATCGCCTTCATCTACAACGGCCTGGCGCACGTGGTGATGATGGCCACTCCCACCGACCTCGAGGATTTCGCGCTCGGCTTCAGCCTGAGTGAGGGCATCGTCGCCAACGCCGGCGAAGTCAACGCCATCGAGACCGACCCGGTGAGCGATGGCATTGCCGTATATATAGACATCGACCGTGAGCGCTTCGCGCCGCTCGAGGCGCAGCGGCGCAACCTGACGGCACGCACCGGCTGCGGCTTGTGCGGCACCGAGACCATCGACCAGGCGGTGCGCCATCCGCCTGCTGTTGCCGCAGGCGTCCGCATTACTCCGAGTGCACTGCAGGCGGCGTTGTCCAATCTCAGCGCGCGCCAGCCGCTCAACGCGGCGACCAAGGCCGTGCACGCTACAGCCTGGGCGCTGCCCGATGGACAGATCGTCCAGGTACGCGAGGATGTCGGGCGGCATAACGCATTGGACAAACTGATCGGTGCGCAGGCTCGCGCCGGGACATTTTTCGACCAGGGCTTCGCTCTGATCACCAGCCGCGCCAGCTTCGAAATGGCGCAGAAGGCGGCCACCGTCGGGATCACGCTGCTCGCTGCGATCTCGGCGCCAACCGGACTTGCCATCCGCCTGGCAGAAGAAACCGGGCTGACGCTGATCGGATTTACGCGCGCCGGGCAGCACAACGTGTACAGCAACGCGCAGCGCGTAACGTACCCTGCTGCATCGTGAGTGGTGCGTATCAGCCCCGACGTCGCAGACGCGTGTCAGAGGCTGACCGCATCATGATCGGCCCACATGCGATGCCAATGCTGCTTGCGTGCGCGCTGATGCTGATTGCGATTG
Source organism: Gammaproteobacteria bacterium (assembly GCA_041499435.1). Classification (GTDB taxonomy): domain Bacteria; phylum Pseudomonadota; class Gammaproteobacteria; order Burkholderiales; family SHXO01; genus SHXO01. Next base: position 7,487 of record JBGQKF010000062.1, on the reverse strand, counting down.
CGGTGCGCGCGGAGCCTTTCGACCTCGTAATCACCGCTGGCCGCGTCATGGATCCCGAGTCGGGCCTGGACGCCGTGCTCAATGTTGGCGTACGCGCCGGCAAGGTCGAGGCGTTGAGCGAGCAGCCTATGGAGGGTTTGCGGCGGATCGATGCGCAGGGGCTGGTGGTGGCGCCCGGCTTCATCAATCTCCATTGGCACGGCGTCGATCCGCGCAGCGACTACTATCAGGCCATGGATGGCATCACGGCGAGCTTCGAGCTCGAGCTTGATATCGCCGATGTGGACCGGTGGTACGACGAGCGGGCCGGCCGCATGCCGATTCACTATGGTGTCGCGATCGGTCATGCTCCGGTGCGCATGCGCGTGATGGGCGACCCCGGAGAGCTGCTGCCCGCGGGCGATGCGGCACGCAAACCCGCCACACCCGCAGAGCTGACCGCGATCGCTGCAGGCGTCGAGCATGGTTTGCGTCGCGGCGCAGTCGGTGTCGGCTTTGCGCTGGCCTATACTCCGGCTGCGTCGCACTGGGAGGTGCTGCAGATGTTTCGCCTTGCTGGATGGACAAGCCCGAGGAGGAATATCACAAGCTGCAGTGGGCCGCCACCGGTGAGCGGCTCACGCGTGCGCGCTTTCTCGAGTATCGCAAGCAAGGCGGACTGGTGCTGATTCATGCGAATACCGAAGAGAATGTGCGCGCTGCCGTAATCGATCCGCTCACCATGTTTGCGAGCGACGGGTTCGATGTGAAGGCGGGCAATGGACATCCGCGCTCGGCCGGCACCAACTCGCGCGTGCTGGGACGCTACGTCCGCGAGCAGAACGCGTTGCCGCTGATGCAGGCGTTGCGCAAGATGACGCTGATGCCGGCAAGTCGTATCGAGGCCCGCGTGCCGCAGATGCGCAAGAAGGGCAGGCTGCGCCCCGGTGCCGACGCCGATATCGTGGTCTTCGACCCGGAGCGCATCGTCGATCGTGCCACCTACGAGGAACCGGCTCGTTATGCCGAAGGAATGCGCTATGTCCTGGTGCTCGGCGAGTTTGTCGTGCGCGAAGGACGCCTGGTCGAAGGCGCTACCCCGGGCCGCCCGGTCCGGGCCCCATTGCGCTGACGTGCCGCCGGCGGGTCACTTGCCGGCCGGAGCATTGGTTAGAACATATTCCTGGACGGCTCCCGAACGCAGGCCTCGCGAGACCTGCCCTTCTTAGCTAGAATGCCGGTGCCGCACTGCAGGGCGCCCAGCTTTGCGCGTTCGCCGTGCGGGTCGCGGGATAAAGCAAAGACAACCTTCCCGCTCAGGGATGTTCGTGGCTTAGCGCTGCAGGAGGCGCTGCGCATCCCATTCGCCCAGCCGATGCGGGAGCGCATTGGTCTTGCTGAATCGAGATTTGGGGAGGGGATCGATGTGGACGCCGAGGGTGCCCGCCAGGCAGGTACGCGAGCGAGGGGAATCACGGCAACAAAAGGCGAATCCAGCCGCGATGTGGAGAATCTGGCCGGTTAGCATCCGGGGCGCCGTCAGGCTGGGGCCGACTCTGCGAGTCCAGCGAGGAGCGATGCCGGTGTCTGGGTCTCCACGCACCAAGCGGCACAGTCAGCCCGCTGCTCAATGAACGCAGTCAGCGACTCCATAGCGATTCGTATCGGAGTCGCCGCCGCGCTGCTGCTGATTGTCGCCATCGCCGCGACGTCCCTGGTGCGCATGAACCGGTTCGCCGAGGGAGCGCGGTGGGTCAATCATACGCACGAAGTGATCGAAGGCCTGGATACGGTCTTGTCCGATGTCATCAGCGCGGAAACAGGCCAGCGCGGGTTCCTGCTCACCGGGGATGAGATCTTTCTCGACCCGTACCACGCCAGCCGGGCAGAGCTTGCGGCACACGTGGCGCGCGTGATGAAACTTGCCGGCGACGACGCGAGCCAGGTCGAGCGCATCGGGCAAATCGACGCGCTGATCGTCCGCCGTGTTGCGCTGCTCGAAGATGGCATTGTCGCACGGCGCGCAATACCTGGCCGGCTGTATCTGAGTGAGGAATACCTTGCCGCCGGCCGCGCTGCCATGGAACGCATACGCGCAGCCATCGGTGCCATGAAGGCCGAGCAAGCTGCGCTGCTCGAGGAACGCACCGCCACGTTCGAGCGCGACCGCTTCACAACGCGGCTGATCATCGTCGCAGGCAACGCCGTTGCGCTGGTGCTCCTGTTGTCGAGCTTTGCCGTAATGGTGCGCGAGATCAGGCAGCGCAAAGAGGCCGAAGTGCGAGCGCGCCGATACGCGCAGGAAGTCGAAGATCTCTACAATAACGCACCATGCGGGTATCATTCGCTCGACGCAGATGGCGTGATCGTTCAGATGAACGACACGGAGCTTGCCTGGCTCGGCTACCAGCGCGACGAGGTGGTCAAGCGCAAGCGCCTGGTCGATCTGCTCACGTCCGAGAGCCGCGCCCGCTTCGACGCTAACTTCGTCGCGTTCAAGCGCAGCGGCGTGGCACATGATCTGGAATACGAGCTCCTGCGCAGAGACGGCACCACGCTCCCGGTTTCGCTCAGCGCAACGCTGGTCCGCGGTGCCGCGGGTGAGTACCTGATGAGCCGCTCGACACTATTCGACATCACCGAGCGCCGGCGCGCCGGTGAGGAGCTGCATCGGGCCAACGCATTCCTGGATTCTGTCCTCGAACACATCCCCAACATGATCTTCGTCAAGGATGCGCAGGAGCTGCGCTATGTGCGCTTCAACCGGGCGGGGGAGCTCACACTCGGGGTGTCGCGTGCCGATTTGCTTGGAAAGAGCGACTATGAGCTGTTTGCCCCCGCTCGTGCGGCGCGGTTTGTCGAGCAGGATCGCCAGGTACTGACCACGGGCCGGATGCTGCAGGTCGAGGACGATATCGTGGAGACGCAGGCGGGCGATCGCATCCTGCACACGCGTAAGCTGCCGATAAGCGATGAGAGCGGTGAGCCGCGTTATCTGCTCGGCATCTCCGAAGATATCACCGAGCGGCGCATGTCCGAACAAAAGATCGCCGAGCTCAACAGTGCACTCGCGATGCGCGCGCAGCAGCTGGAGGCGACCAATCAGGAGCTGGAAAGCTTCAGTTACTCGGTGTCGCACGATCTGCGCTCGCCGCTGCGCGCAATCTATGGGTTTTCCCGCATCCTGGAGGAAGATCATGCACAGCGGCTCGATGACGAGGGCATGCGCCTGCTGTGCGTGATCCGCAGCAATACACAGCGCATGGCTCGGCTGATCGACGACCTGCTGGCGTTTTCCCGCCTGGGACGCCAGGCGCTCGCGACCACCGAGATCAACATGACTGCGCTCGCTCGTGAAGCGTGGAATCAGCTCTGCGACGGCGACCCGGCAGCGCGCCCCCGGCTCACCATGGGCACGCTGCCCGCTGCGGTGGGCGATCCAGTGGTGCTGCGGCAGGTCTGGAGCAATCTATTGTCCAATGCGATCAAGTACAGTGCCAAACGCGAGCGAGCGGCCGTCGAGGTTTCGGCGCGCGCCGAAGACGGCCAGGTCACCTACTGCGTCAGCGACAACGGCGTGGGCTTCGACATGCGCTACAGCGACAAGCTGTTCGGAGTGTTTCAGCGACTGCATAGCGTGGACGAGTTTCCCGGGACCGGTGTCGGGCTCGCGATTGTAAAGCGCGTCATCAACCGGCATGGCGGGCGCGTGTGGGCGCACTCGGTGCTGGGTGAGGGCGCGAAATTCTATTTCACTTTGCCCGAAAGGCAGCCAGATGAATGAGCTTGAGCCGGTCGAGATCCTGTTGGTAGAGGATAGTCACACGGACGCCGAGATGACCATCCGCGCGTTGAAAAAGCCGGGGCTGGCCAACCGCCTGACCTGGGTCAAAGACGGGGCGGAAGCGCTCGACTTCCTGTTTCGCCAGGGCACCTATGCAGGACGCCCCGAGGGCGAACCCAAGCTGGTTCTGCTCGACTTGAAGATGCCGAAGGTGGACGGCATCGAAGTGCTGCGCAAGATCAAGCAGGACCAGCGCACGGCGCATATCCCGGTGGTGATGCTCACCTCGTCGGCGGAAGAAAACGATATGGTGCGCAGCTATGAGCTCGGTGTGAACAGCTACCTGGTCAAGCCCGTAGAGTTCGACCGCTTCGTCGAGGAGGTCGCCAATGCGGGTTGCTACTGGGTCATCATGAACCATGTGCCCTCGGCGCGCTGAGCTTGATCCAGTCGAACGTGGTCACCCAGCTCAAAGTACTGTTGCTCGAAGATGCGGAGGTGGATGCCGAGCTCGAGTTGCGCGAGCTCAAGCGGGCCGGCATCGAGCTGACGGCGCGGCGCGTGGACGACGCCGAAGCTTTTCGAAGCGAGTTGGAGAGCTTCGCGCCGGATGTGATTTTGTCGGATTTCTCCCTTCCTCAATTCGATGGTCTGGCGGCGCTGGGACTCGCCCGTAGGCTGCGTCCGCATACCCCGTTCATCTTTGTATCGGCGACGATCGGCGAGGAGACCGCAATCGATTCGCTGCGTCAGGGCGCCACCGACTATGTGCTGAAGACCAATCTCGGCCGCCTGGGCGCGGCGGTCCAGCGCGCTGTGCAGGAGGCGGCCGAGCGTCGTGCTCGGACCGAAGCCGAAGAGGCTCTGCGCAAGAGCAACGAGCGCTTCCAGCTGGTGGCGCTCGCCACCAACGACGCGCTGTGGGACTGGGATCTGGCGACCGACCAGGTCTGGTGGAACGAGAGCTTCCACACCTTGTTCAACTATCAGCCGAAGGATGTGAGCCCACGCCTGGAATTTCGCATCGAACGTATCCATCCCGACGACCGCGATCGGGTTGCAACCGGCATGCTGGCTGCCATTGCGTCGGGCAAGAGCTTCTGGTCCGACGAATACCGATTCCTGCGCGGCGATGCCACGACCGCGCACGTGCTCGACCGCGGCTACGTGATGCGGGCACCGGGCGGCAAGGCGGTACGCATGATCGGTGCCATGATGGACATCACGCGGCGCAAGCTGATGGAGGACGCGCTGCGGCTCTCCGAGCGCGCGATCGAGGCCAGCGTCGATCCGATCATCATCACCAGCGACCCCGCGTCCGGCGCCAAGATCGTATACGTGAATCCAGCTTTCGAGCGCGTCACCGGGTACTCGCGGCAGGAAGCGCTCGGTCGCAACTGCAGCTTCCTGCAGGGCAAGGATCGCAATCAACCCGAGCTGGAGAAGATCAGGCTGGCGCTGCGAGAGGGCAGGGAATGCAATGCCTTGTTGCGAAACTATCGCAAGGACGGAACCCTGTACTGGAACGATTTGCACCTCACCCCCGTGCGCGACCAGGGCAGCGGTGCCGTGACGCAGTTCGTAGGCGTGCAGCATGATGTCACGCAGACGCGGCGTTACGCGGAAGAACTCGAGCATCAGGCCAACCACGATGCGCTCACCGGGCTTGCCAACCGCAACCTGATGCGCGATCGCCTGGATCAGGCGCTGGTATACGCGCAGCGCCACGGCCGACTGGTGATGGTGACCTTCGTCGATCTGGACGATTTCAAGCTGATCAACGACAGCCTCGGCCACAGCGTTGGCGATCGGCTGCTGGGTATCATCTCCGAGCGGCTGCAGACCTGCGTGCGCAAAGGGGATACCGTCTCGCGCTTGGGCGGCGATGAGTTCGTACTGATCTTGTCCGATCAGGGCATGGATGACAGCCAGCATGGGATGATGGAGCGCGTGATCGCCGCCGTGTCGGAGCCGTGCGAGATCGATGGTCAGGAGCTGCGCGTGACCTGCAGCATGGGCATCAGCGTCTATCCGCACGATGCGAGCGATGCCGAAACGCTGCTACGGATGGCCGATACCGCCATGTACCGTGCGAAGGACGTCGGTCGCAACAACTTCCAGTTTCACACCAGAGAGCTCACCGCGCGCATCAGCGATCGTCTCGCGCTCGATGCCGGCCTACGGCGCGCGCTCGATCGCGGCGAGCTGTTCCTCAACTATCAGCCGCAGTACGACCTTACGACGCAGGGTGTGATCGGCATGGAAGCGCTGATCCGCTGGGCGCATCCGGAGCGCGGCGTGATGCTGCCGGCGCCGTTTATCGCACTGGCCGAAGATAACGGCCTCATCGTCCCGATCGGCGCGTGGGTGATCCATACCGCGTGCCTGCAAAACAAGGCGATGCAGGATGCCGGCATCGCCCCGATCAAGGTCGCGGTCAATCTGTCGGTGCGACAGTTCCGTCAGAAAGGCCTGGTGAAGGCGATCGCCGCCATACTGGCCGACATCGGCATGGAGCCGCGCTACCTCGAGCTGGAGCTCACCGAGAGCATGGTAATGCACAGCGCTGATGAAGTGGTCAGCACGCTTTGGCAGTTGCAGGACATGGGAGTGCAGCTTTCGGTAGACGATTTCGGAACCGGCTATTCGAGTTTGAGCTATCTCAAGCGCTTTCCGGTGCACCGGCTGAAGATCGACAAATCGTTCGTGCGCGACATCGGCGCCGATGCCGGTGACACAGCCATCGTGCAATCGGTCATTGCGCTCGGCCATGCTCTGAAGATGAAAGTGGTCGCCGAGGGCGTCGAGACCGAGGAGCAGCGCGCCTTTCTCACCGCCGCCGGCTGCGATGAAGCGCAAGGCTATTACCTCGGCAAACCCATGCCGCTGGAGGATATGATGTCGCTGCTTCGGAGCGCGGCAGGCTAGCCTCAGTTCAAAGTCTGCGATCCCGGCTGCGAATCGGCCGGCGCGGCCGGCAAGTTGAGGCTGAATCCCCATTCGGCTTTCTCCACGGCGCGCTCAAGAAGCTTCATGAGACCGTGGAGCAGCGTGTTATCCAGGGTGAGGAAGATGCCTTGCCCCTCGGCCGGCAGCAGGCCCAGTACCATGCGTCCGTCCTCGGTCGGCCGCCGCTGCAGACGCGACACCAGCAGCGGCGCGTCACCCAGCGGGTGCACACGGGCGAGCTCCTCATAGGCCTTGTTGAACGTCGCTCCGGTCAACGCCTTCTCATGCTCGAACTCCATCAACGTGCGACGCGTGAGCAGATCGGCGGCATGCGCTACGATTTCCGGCTTGGACTGTACGAATCCCATCAGCAACTCCCACAACCGCAGCACGCAACGCCGGGTGAGCCACAGCAGCGCTTCCTCGCTGCTCGCGGTGGATACACGCATAAGCAGGCGATCCTGCTCGGCGTCGAACTCGACTTTCAGCTGGTGGAGGCGCATAGCGAATGTAATGATACCCGCCGGTGCGGGTTTGGTCATTGCGCCTGCGGCGAGCGCACCGGTTGCCAATCGTCCGTCTGCTGCCGCAGACTCAAGACCGGCGGTGCCGCTCGAGCTCGCGCAGCTCCCTTAGCATGGGCATTTGTTCGAATACATCCGCGGGAAGCGCATCCCAGTCGATGCCACGGACGGTGAGCGGCGGCGACGGCACCTCGATCAACTCGAGAGGTGTGGCGATGATCGACACCGCGACGTCATGAGCCAGCATCGGG
>JBGQKF010000061.1:0-13524 GCA_041499435.1 Gammaproteobacteria bacterium | reverse complement strand
AGTTCGAGTCTGAGCATCAGCACCAACGTCAGATCAACGACTTGTCCCCCATTTGACTCTGTATGGCTTTTACATGATCCCAGGGCCTTTTCACCAAAATTAAGGAGAACTGATAAGCATCAATAGGTCCCTGCCGTAGAGTCATAAGAGTTTCCTCACAGCCACGGGCGGAGGTGGCACAATCCACTGGTGCTCTCGCACCATGGCGTTGGCAAAGCTCTCCCGTTTCTTGCCGAGAACCAGTCCGTGGGCGGGATCGTGCTCTGGTCCGAAATCTTTCACAATACGAAGCCCAGCATGAATGCGAACCTTGCCGGCAACAATGGAAGTGAGGTATTCGCCGGGATGGCCGGTGAGCGTATCCTGCGGCGGGCGTCCTGGGGCGATCATGAGAGACTCGATATTCACGGACATTTCGGGGGCTTTGAAGACGGCGGAGGACGGTCTCCGTGAACCGTCCTCAAGAGTTATCAATTGATTCTCTCTGACACGGCGAAATAGCCGGTCAGTGTTCGGTATTGAGGGATCGTCTTCGCGGGTGTCCTCTGCCATGCCACACGCAAATCAAAATTCGGCGATTAGCTTCTGCACACGCTCACGATTTGACTCAAAGTCGTCTTCCTCCTCCTCTTCCGTTGCCGCGTTGTAGTAGTAATACCGCGTAGGCTCGTCAGATGGTACGACTATCTCAAGACTAGCATCGTGCCGATGCCACTCAGCTTGTATGCCGCCATCCGATAAGGGTACAAGAACTGGACTGCTCGAGTTATCAAGCATAGCAGCAGAAAGGTGATTTAAAAGCCGCAACACGTGCTGCATCTGGGTCGGCTTGGCATCATAACTGTCCCACCCAGGTTGGGCGCCCCATCTCTCTGCTAGAGAGGCAATGACCGGCGAAATCCAGGACGGCAACTGCGTACCGGGTGCCAGTTTAAGTTGTACAACGCCGTGTTGACCGATCGGAATAGTTACGCTCGACTTCGGCTCAAGATAGTAAAAGGCGGCCGCTTCTCTCTGGCGACGCGCCAACACGTCGGAATACTGGCTAGTGGTCGCAGAAGTGGATGATTGTTCTAAGGGTGGTGCAAATGCCCGGGTGCTGTAAATCGGTTCCGCAGCGTTCACTATTTCTTCCTCCAAAGGTTATGCATATGTTCTGTTGTCAGCTGCGCGAAGGACTTAACAACCCATCGGTGTCCAATGTCAAGGAATTCCAAACCTTTGCCGTACATGCCGCGCGCGGTTAGATTCATCACATACATCGGCTTCATGTCTGTAGTTCTTAAAGCCGGCTGCACTTCAACATGTAGTCGCCCGATCCAGTTTCTGTTCGGGTCGAAAATTGGGAAACGTGCACGCAGTGCCATATCTTCGGGCAGCCCGGGATAGGACTCTGCGGGCGGGTTCTTCCAGAAGGAAAAGACTTTTTCAACTTCAGTCCAGCTGCTCCATCCCTCGCCAGCGACGATGTGATTTACGTAAGTGACCTCACATTGATTGATCTTCAACTGGCCGAGCTTCTCTTCCGTAAGGAATAGTTGTAGCTCCTGAAAATCGCGGTCGAAGGCCGGTTTGATGGAGTGCTTATAGCGCGGGTAGTCAGCGTCGCGCTTGCGCCAATTCTTAATGAAACGGTCAGTCTGAAGTTGTATTAGCTGATCACCAGTGTCGTTCACAAACCAAACCCGCTGGGGAGAGAGAGTGTCGACCGCTTCAAAGCGCAATCCAACGGCGTGACCGACTCTTTCCGTCTGCTGTTCTATGACAGGGTCCAGGGGAGGGTGCTCTTCGGTACTTGGGAATCGATCTCGGATGCGCTGCCAGAAAAGTCCGAAGTGCACAGACCGCATCGTCGGCAGCTTTTCAAACTGAGCAGAAAAAACCGTCTCTACAACAGGGGGGTTGTCGAAATCCAGCAGATCATTCTCTGGCGAATCAGGCATGGCAAGTAACGTGGCTTCGTCTTGTCATGAATTCCTAGTACTGGTGAGGTGACCAATCGGCAAACTCTAGCACGAGAGCCGCAACTGTGCATGCGGCTTGTCAGCTAAAATGACTTCATGCTGCACTGTAGGGGGAATCTCTTCGTCCACGTCACCGAAAGTTGCAGAGCCCCAGTCCATTAGATGGACTCGCGCTTCTTCATTTTCACAACTTGTCCGAACGCCGGTAGAAGAACGCCAGTCCGCAGCGGGAAACACGTGAAAGGCAGTCCGTGAATATGCTTTAGACTCAGCATGGTTGGTGCTATCTCGCGAGTAGTTTTCGTGATCAGAGGGGCCTCCAGTTCGAGGCTTAGCATCGGTACCAGCCCGGCCCGTGAAAGCCCGGGCTTTCTTGTTTGCACCGATCCGCTTGTGCTGACTGCGCCGAACGCGGCTAGAATCAGCAAACGCCGATTACACCGTTGCGTGGGATGGTCGCCCCTTGAGGTCGCTTCAGAACCGACCCGGGTTGAGCCGGTATAATCGGTTGGACGTCCCCCGGCCTTCGGCCGCACGGTGCTGGCTTGCGCACAGGAGATTTCAGGATGCGATCGATCTCGTTCGACCGGTCTCGCCGCGGTTTGCTCAGAGCCCTGGCTCTGCTGGGCGGCGGCGCGCTCGGGGGGGCTCTGGAGGGGCGCGCACAGGACGGCAAGCCCAAGGCCGTCCTGAAGAAGTACTCGAAGGAGCGGGTCGGCTATCGAGATGAACCCTACCTGGGGCGCACCTGCTCCAAGTGCGTTTTGTATGCCGGCGACGGCAACTGCGCCATCGTCGACGGGCAGGTAAGCCCGGACGGATGGTGCACGCAGTGGACGCCCGCCACCATAGGCCGGAGCGGTAGCCCACCCGCGGCCTGAAGTCTTCCACCCGCAAATCTGACAAGCCGCCGGCGCCGGCGCTTTGCGATCAGGCGGCCATTTCACTTGAAGGAGCAGCGCGTGTCGAAGACACCGGACCGCAACCTTTATTGCACCAGGCCGGCGCGCCACGAGCGCGAAGATGACCCGGGCAGGCCCCAGCCCGCCACAGGAGCGGGGTCCAATTACTACAACAGGAGGAGCAAGTGAGTCGAGCCTTTGTCAAAGGAGACGACAGCGATCTTTCCGGTGAAGAGTTGCCGGAGCGTCCTATCAGCCCCTATCCCAACTACGTGACGCCGCACGGCCTGGCACAACTGCGCAGGAAATACGAGGGATTGGTAGCGCACCACGCGCAGCTCAAAGCGGCGGCGGAGGATTTCGACAAACCCAAGCTCACCGAGATCGAGCGCGACCTGCGCTATTTTTCCCAACGGCTGGAAAGCGCCATCCCGGTCGACGTGGCGAATGAGCCGAAAGACGAGGTGCACTTCGGCGCAACGGTCAAAGCCGAGACCGGCGACGGCGAAGTGCACGAGTTCACCATCGTTGGCGAGGACGAGGCCGATGTAGCAACCGGCAAGGTGAGCTGGCTGTCGCCGCTTGCCAAGGCGCTGATTGGCGCCAAGGCGGGGGATACGGTCAAGTGGCGTCGCCCGGCCGGTGACACGGAGCTCGAGATCATCGATATTCACTATCCCGAGGTGCGCGGCGAACAAGCGCCCGAGTCCAGACTCCAATCCTGACAGCCGCAGCCACGGCGGCATACTTCCAAAACGAGGAGACCATGGGGGAATTTTCCCGGCGCGATGCACTGAAGGCGCTCAGTGCGGCCGGGCTCGCCGCATCGAGTGGGACGCTGATGCGTCCGACACAGGCCGCAGAGCTCAAATACACACCGGAAAAAGGCGCCGAGCTGCGCGTGTTGCGCTGGAAGCGGTTCGTGCAGGGAGAGGAAGATCAGTGGATGGCCAACACCCGCAAGTTCACGGAAGTGACCGGCGTGAACGTGCGCGTGGACAGCGAAAACTTCGAAGACATCCGACCGAAAGCTGCGGTTGCCGCGAACGTGGGCAGTGGTCCGGATATCGTACTGGGCTGGTACGACGATCCGCACCTTTATGCCGACAAGGTACTCGACCTGACCGAGCTGGCCGAATATCTCGGCGGCAAGTATGGCGGCTGGTACGACATCGTGCGGCGTTATTGCGTGCGCGACGGGCGCTGGATCGCGCTGGGCCTGGGGTTTCTCGGCGGCTGCATCGTCTACCGGCAGAGCATGATCGAAGCGGCCGGCTACAAGCAGATCCCTGCCGACCTGCCCGGCTTCCTTAAGCTCCTGCAGGCGCTCAAAGCGAAGGGCACACCCTGCGGATTTGCGCTCGGCAATGCCGTCGGCGATGCCAATGCCTGGTGCCACTGGGTGGTGTGGGCTCACGGCGGCAGGATGGTGGACGAGCAGAACAAGGTCGTGATCAATTCCAAAGAGACGGTGGCCGGGCTCGACTATGCCAAGGCCATGTACGAGACGTTCATTTCGGGCACGCTGTCCTGGCTCGATCCGAACAACAACAAGGCCTTTCTTGCGGGGGACATCAGCCTCACGCTGAACGGCATCTCGATCTACTACGCGGCGAAGACATCCACCGACGCCAAGACCCAGGCGCTGGTGCCGGACATCTACCATGCACCGATCCCGGTCGGTCCGGTCGGCCGTCACACCGAGCTCAATCCGATGACACCTGGCTTCGTGTTCAAGTACACGAAGTATCCGAATGCGGCCCGGGAGTTCCTGCGCTTCATGATGGAGAAGGATCAATACGAGGCCTGGCAGAAGGCCTCGATCGGCTACGTGCAGCAGACGCTGAAGGCCTATCGGTCCAATCCGGTGTGGACGGTGGATCCCAAGCACACGCCGTTTCGCGACATTCCCGAGCGCACGCTGGACAATGGCTACGCCGGCCGGCTCGGAACGGCTTCGGCGGGTGTCATGGCGGATTATGTGATGGTGAATATGGTGGCGCAGGCGGCCTCGGGCTCCACCACGCCTCAGGCTGCGGCAGCGCAAGCCGAGAACCGCGCGAAGCGCTACTACAAGGGTTGATGGAGGCGGGGCGAATGGAGCGCAACAATGCATGATCTGGTGATCAAAGGGGCGAGCGTCTACGATGGATCGGGCAAACCGCCTTCGCGCGTGAACGTCCTGGTCGATGATGGGCGCATCGTGTCGGTGGGCGAGGATGCCGGGCCCGCACGCGAGGTGCTGCAGGCCGACGGCCTCGCGCTGATGCCCGGCATCATCGATACGCATACGCACTACGATGCGCAGATCACCTGGGACCCGCTGGTGAATCCATCGCCCGCGCTCGGTGTCACCAGCGTTATCATGGGCAACTGCGGGTTCACCATCGCGCCGTGCCGACCGTCCGATCGCGACCTCGTCATGCGCAACCTGACGCACGTCGAGGGCATGTCGCTCGATGCCTTGCGCAGCGGCATCGACTGGAGCTTCGAGAGCTTCCCGCAATATCTCGATGCGCTCGAGCGCCGCGGCGTCGGCCCGAACGTCGCCTGCTTCGTGGGTCATTCCTCGGTGCGCACCTTCGTGCTGCGCGAGGATGCATCGAAGCGCGCCGCCACGGCCGAGGAGATCGGTGAGATGCGCACGCTCGTGGTCGATGGGATGCGCGCCGGCGCTTGCGGCTTCTCGACCACACGCAACACACAGCACAACGGCGAAGCCGGCATCCCGATGCCCTCACGTCTGGCTGACGAGACCGAGCTCACCGCGCTGTCGAGCGGTTTGAAAGAAAGCGGCCGCGGCATTCTCATGATGACCAAGGATGCGGTGACGCCGATGCCGTTGATCGAACAGCTCGCGCAGAGCGCTGGACGCCCTTATTTGGTGGCGGCGCTCCTGCACAGCGACGTAATGCCTGAGAGCACGTTCGAGGATCTCGAGCACATCCGCGCCGCGCGCAGCCGCGGCAACCGTCTGTATGGCGCCGTGTCGCCATGCCCGCTCACCTTCGAGTTCACCCTGCACGAGCCGTATGTGTTCGAGGGCCTGATCGCATGGCAGCCGCTCATGAAGATGGATCTGCCGGCGCTGAAGTCGACGCTGGCCGACCCGGCGTTTCGCCAGGGCGTCAAGGACGAGCTTGCGGTTCGCAAGCGCCGCCTGTTCAACGGCGACTGGCAGAAGATGTTCGTCACGCAGGCGGTGCAACCGCAGAACCAGCGCTTCGATGGGCACTCGATAGATAACCTCGCGCGCGAAGCCGGCAAACATCCGCTCGATTTCATGCTCGACTTGAGCCTGAGCGAAGGGCTCGACACGCTGTTCACCGGCACGCTGCTCAACTCCGACGAGGATGCCGTCGGCCGCCTGCTGCGCGATCCCAACAGCATCGTATCGTTGTCGGACGCGGGCGCGCATCTCACGTTCCTGTGCGATGCCGGCTTCGGTCTGCATCTGCTGGGGCATTGGTCGCGGGATCTGCAGGCGCTGCCCATGGAGCACGCCGTGCGCAAGCTCACCGCCGAGCCGGCTGCGCTGTTCGGGATTCGCGACCGTGGCACCATCGAGCCGGGGCAAGCGGCAGATCTGCTGCTGTTCGATCCAGCCACGGTAGGACGGGGTCGATCGCAGCGCGTATTCGATCTGCCCGCCGGAGCTTCTCGCCTCAGTACCCCGGCCCGCGGCGTGCACGGCGTCTGGGTCAACGGCAAGCAGATCGCCGATGCACAGGGAATCATCCCCGATGCGCCAAGGGCCGGGCGTGTACTGCGCGAATTTGCCAGCTGAGCGTTCAACACCGGCCGAGTCGTTAGCGTGTAGTGCGGGAATTCCAATAAACTTCCCACGATGTCCACCGAAGGTTCTGCAACTGCGGGTGTTGCTCCACTGAACGGGCTGCGCGTGCTCGAACTGGGCACGCTGATCGCAGGTCCCTACTGCACGCGCTTGCTGTCCGAGTTCGGCGCCGAAGTGATCAAGATCGAAGCGCCGGGGGAGGGCGATCCGCTGCGCACCTGGCGCAAGCTGCATCAGGGTACTTCGCTGTGGTGGTTCGTGCAGGCGCGCAATAAGAAATCGGTGACGGTCAATCTCAAGGAGCCGCAGGGCCAGGAGATCGTACGGCGCATCGCGCGCGGCTGCGACATTGTGGTGGAGAATTTTCGTCCCGGTGCGCTGGAAAAGTGGGGACTCGGTTACGAGCGGCTCGCGGAGCACAATCCCGGTCTCATCATGGTGCGCTTGTCGGGTTACGGCCAGAGCGGGCCGTATCGCGACCGGCCGGGCTTCGGCGCCATCGGCGAAGCGATGGGCGGTATCCGCTTCGTTACCGGCTTTCCCGATCGACCACCGGCCCGCGCCGGCATCAGCCTCGGCGATTCGGTAGCGGCGATGTACGGCGTGATCGGCGCGCTGATGGCGCTGCATGCGCGCGCTGCCAATGGCGGGCGTGGACAGGTGATCGATGTGGCACTCTATGAGGCGGTCTTCAGCCTGATGGAGAGCCTGCTGCCCGAGTACGACATGTTTCAGTTCATCCGGAGCCGCACCGGCGCGTCTCTGCCGGGGATTGTTCCTTCCAACACGTACAGCACACGTGACGGGAAGTACATCGTGATTGGCGCCAACGCCGACAGCATCTTCAAGCGCCTGATGGGCGCGATCGGTCGCGAAGATCTCGCGGCGGATCCAGATCTCGCGCGTAACGAAGGCCGCGTAAAACGCACCGAAGAGCTCGATCGCGTGATCGGAGAGTGGTGTGCACAGCACGACCTCGACGCGGTACTGGAGATTCTGGCGCGTGCCGAGGTGCCGAGCGGCAAGATCTACGATGCCGCGGACATCGCGCTCGATGTGCATTATCAGGCGCGCGGCATGATCGAGGAGCATCGACTGCCTGACGGGACATCGATCAAGCTGCCGGGGATCGTGCCCAAGCTATCCGCCACACCGGGTGAAACGCGCTGGATCGGACCGGTGCTGGGGGCGCACACCGAGCGGGTTCTGCTCGACCTGGGGTATTCACGCGCGGATATCGCCAGTCTGCGCGCAGCAGGTGTGGTCTGACGAGATCTTAGAATTGGTTGCGCTGTTGGGCGAAGTCATTGCCCGGCCCGTGAGGCCTGCAGTGCTGTTCTCCTGCCGGCGCACTGTTCATCACCGATTTCCCGTAAATCACTTCCATTTTCGTGGCCTGACGAATGATCGCAGCCATCTGGAGCAAGCAAGGAATAAAACTTGCAGGGCATCCACGGCGCGGCAACTAACGCCCGCTTCTGCGGGATGCCGGTTGCCTTCAAATCAACCACTTGTCAGCCGCCTAAGGGCGGCGTGATCCCCATGCCTATTCAGGTGAACGACGATGCTCGGGTGGACTAAGAAAAAATCCGACCATCCGATGGCGGACGAAAAGGGTGCGAAAGAGCTGCTCGCCGAGCTGCCTGCGTCCGATCCTTTCAAGACGTTGCAGGAAGTGACGCACTGGCTGGAGGCGGCCCGCGATACCGAGGCACTCAAGCCGCAGCGCATTTTCGAGATCATCGATCAGCTCGATGCCGCCGGCCGCCTCCACGCGCGCAAGCTGAGCCAGGAATATCTCGCTGCGGGCAACCGGCTGCAACGCTTTCAAGAGCAGCGCATCTACAGCTCGGTGGTCGAATTCTGGCGCCAGCTCGGTGCCGGCTACGAATTTTCTCTGGGACAAAGTCAGCCCAGTGTGCCCGGCTCCAGCGCCATCAAGCCGCTCGCGCCGATGATCACGACGCGTGCGATCCGCGCACTCAGGCTCGAGCTCAAATGGGGATTGATGCGCTATGCGCCGGTGGACCCGACGTTATGGGGCCGGCTCGGCGCGTTGTACGCCCAGTCCGAAAAGGGCGGCTTCAACAGCAAAATGTGCGCGATGTATCCGGGTGTGGGCGCGCCGACATCGGTCGAGAGTGAGTATCTGGCGGTGCTCATGCTCGGCATGTCGGCAACCGACAGTCTGCTGCCGCACAAGCTGGAGGTGGCCGAGCGCATCGTCTCCAACTTCACCCAGTACTTCGTTTTGCAGAAGCAGCTCGCCAAGGGATGCCATTATCATGTAGATCTTGCCGTAGCGCGGCCGCCGGCACGGCTGATGGCGCGCGTGGGGTCGGTGCCGACAGTGCGCTATTTCGGGCCCGGCGCAGCCTGCGACATGGCTGAGAAGGTGATTGGCACGATTACCGATCGCGGGGCGGTGCCTTCGGATCTAAGCCTCGGTGGCAACTACGAGCCCGCCCTGGTAGTCGAGGTGCTGCGTCATCTCGCGCGCTACTGGGCGCCGGTACCGCCCTCGCGCAACGAAGAGCGCCGCCGATCGTTCGCCCGCATCAATATCGTGCACGATTTCGATGAGATCATGGCCATCATCGCCGGTGGCCAGAAGGATCAGACCGACCTGTCCTTCGATCAGCACATCGAGACCTGGACCGTCGAGAACGAGAGCGAAAATGGTTACGGCGCGATCATTCAGCCAGCCAATGCGGATTGGCTCAAGGTCGGCACGCTGCTCGGCATCAAGCTCGAGGATGGCAACGCCTGGGGTGTAGGCATCGTCAGAAGGCTTTCCAACGATCCCACACAGCAACGCTATGTAGGCATCCAGACGCTCGCGAAGGGCGGCACGCGTGTGAAGCTGTTCGCTGTCGGTGGCGGTCATTCCAGCGAAGACGCTGTGCTGCTGCCCTCCAGCGCGGCGGACAGCCGCGGCACGGGCGAGCTCAGTCTGCTGATGCGGATGGGAACCTTCTCCCAGCGACAGAATTTTCAGATGCGCGCGTACGAGCGCGACTACATGCTGGTTCCCAAGCAGCTCATCGAAGGTGGACAGGACTTCGACATGGCGAAGTTCCGGGTCCTGCAGCGAAGCGAGTGATCGGGGCTGACCTCTCCCGCTACTGTCAGTCGATGAAGCGCGCTCGCAGAAACGCGCCGATTTGTTCGATTTCTTCGGGACAGACCGAGTGCGGCATATCGTACTCATGCCATTGCACGGGGTAGCCTAGGTTGATCAGGCGTGAGCAGGACGCTTGCGCGAGCTTGAGCGGTACGATGGGATCTTCGAGGCCATGTGCCATGAAGATCGGCGTCATCTGATTGGCGGCGTTGCGCTCGGCTTCCACCTTGTCAGGCAAGGGCAGATACGTCGACAGCGCGACAATACCGGCGAGTGGCTCCGCATTGCGCAGCCCGGTCTGCAGTGCAATCGCACCCCCCTGCGAGAAGCCGGCCAGCACGATCTGGTTGTGCGGCACGCCGCGCGCGCTCTCGCGCTCGATCAACGCTTCGATGGCCTTCTGAGAAGCGCGCACACCGTTCTCGTCTTCCTTGAGCGACAGATCTTCATATCCGATGTCATACCAGGCGCGCATGACATAGCCCTCATTGATGGTGACCGGACGGGTCGGTGCGTGCGGAAAGATGAAGCGGACGGCCACGGCGGAAAGCTTGAGCTCACCGATGATCGGCACGAAATCGTTGCCGTCGGCGCCCAGACCGTGCATCCAGATGACAGCGTGCTTGGGATGGGGCGCGGTGTCGATTTCGATCGCGGGCAGCAGCTCGGTAGTCGTCGTCATGGTGAGGTCAAACAACCGTCAACCGCAAAGTGAACAAGCAAATCCAATAATACGAGGCAAGGATCGCGCCTGCATAGCGCTACTTCTGCCGCACTGCCGATTTCGGCCGAAAGCTCTTGACCACTGCATCGTTGGTTTCGATGTAGGGCCCGCCGATCAGATCGATGCAGTAAGGGATCGCAGCGAAGATGCCGTGCACCAGAGGTTTCCCGTCCGCGTCCTTCACGCCTTCCAGCGTTTCGCGGATCGACTTGGGCTGTCCCGGCAGGTTTACGATGAGGCAGCCGGCGCGAATCACTGCCACCTGACGCGACAGGATCGCAGTCGGGACGTAGTGCAGACTGATCTGGCGCATCTGCTCTCCGAATCCCGGCATCACCTTGTCGGCAACCGCGAGCGTTGCTTCCGGCGTAACGTCGCGCCGAGCCGGGCCCGTACCGCCTGTGGTCAGCACGAGATGGCAGCGCTCTTGATCGGCGAGCTCCTGCAACGTCGCCTCGATCACCGGCTGCTCGTCGGGTATCAGCCGCGTGATCACGCTCCAGGGGCTCGCGAGCGCCTGCTGAAACCACTCCTGCAGCGCCGGGATGCCCTGATCCTGATACACGCCCTTGGAGGCGCGGTCGCTGATAGAAACCAGCCCGATTTTGATTGTGTCCTCGCTCATGTGATCAATTCTAGCCGCTGGAAGTGGAATCGGGAATGATTGCGCGCAGCTCTTGAAACAGAGCGCGGAAGCTGCGCGGCGCGCCGCCAGCAGCACGCTCCCGGCGTACATTGCGAATCAGCATTCGTATCTTTTGCGTGTCGCATGTGGGATAGGCTTGTGTCAGCTCGGACACCGCTTCATCGTCCGCGATCAGTCGCTCGCGCCAGCGTTCCAGCAGATGCAGATGGGCGGTCGCCTCGCGCGATACGCCTTTCCACGCTGCCAGGCGTGCGACAATCGCCGCACTGTCGACCTCGCGCATCAGGCGGCCGATGTATTGAAGCTGACGGCGCAACGCGCCGAACTTGGTGATGCCTTTGGCCAGCACCACCGCATCGAGCAGCCGCTCCGGCAGATCGAGCTCAGCGAGCTGCGCTTCGGTGAGGGCGGTCAGATCCTCGCCGAGCGTCTGCAGCTCGAGCATCTCGCGCTTGCGCTGCGTCTTGCTGATTGAAGTCGATTCTTCCACGGGCACCTGACACAACGCGCGTCGCGAGACTTGATCAGAGCTTCCTTAAAGGGGATGAAGCGGCTGGTATCATAGCCAATTCGCAGCCGGTTTACGGGCGGCAGCGACCCGCACGAGGCGCGCGCGCCTCGAGACTGACTTTCTCTAAAGAGCGTATTTCGTGGCCAGCAACGCATTTTCCTATACCGCCGAACAGCTCGCCGAGCTGACGCAGCTCGTCCTCGACCATGCGCGCGCCAATGGCGCGAGCGCCGCCGAAGCCGAGGCGAGCGAAGGCTTCGGTCAGGGCGTCACGGTGCGCCGAAGCGAGGTCGAGACGATCGAGTACAACCGCGACAAAGCCGTCGGCGTCACCGTTTACCTGGGCCAGCAGCGCGGCCACGCGAGCACATCGGACTTCTCGGTGAAGGCGGTGCGCGAAACGGTGGATGCGGCGTTGTCGATTGCGCGCTTCACTGCGAGCGATGAGGCCGCCGGCCTCGCCGACGAAGACTTGCTTGCGCGCCAGATCGCGGATCTCGATCTGTTCCATCCCTGGGACCTGCAGGTCGATCAGGCCATCGAGCTCGCGCGCGACTGCGAAGCCGCGGCGCTTGCCGTCGATCCGCGTATCAGCAACTCAGAAGGCGCGTCGGTCTCGACCCAGCAATCGCAATTCGCGTACGGCAATACGCGTGGCTTTCTGCACGGTTATCCGACTTCGCGCCACACCATCATGTGCTCGGTGATCGCCGGTGAGGGGGACGGCATGCAGCGTGACGACTGGTACACCAGCGCACGTACCGCGTCCGACCTCGAAGATACACGCGCAGTGGGACGCACCGCCGGCGAGCGCTGCGTGCGCCGCCTCTCGTCGCGCAAAATCGAAACGATGCGCTCGCCGATTCTGTTCGAAGCGCCGATCGCCTCCAGTCTGCTCGGGCACTTCGTCGGCGCGGCGAGCGGCGGCAGCCTGTATCGGAAATCGTCGTTCCTGCTGGACAGCCTGGGCAAAGCCGTGTTCTCGCCGCTGGTGCAGATCGACGATATACCGGACATCAAACGCGGGCTCGCCAGCGCGCCGTTCGATGATGAGGGCGTGGCCACTGCTCGACGTCGCGTCGTGCGCGATAAGGTGCTGCAGGGCTATTTTCTCGGCAGCTATTCGGCACGCAAGCTCAACATGCGTTCAACCGGAAATGCAGGCGGCAACCACAATTTGATCTTGAGCGACACCGGCGAGAGCTTCGCAGAGCTGCTGCGCAAGCTCGACCGCGGGCTGCTGGTAACCGAGCTGCTGGGCATGGGTGTGAATCAGGTCACCGGAGACTACTCGCGCGGCGCGGCCGGCTTCTGGGTGGAAGGCGGCGAGATCGCCTATCCGGTGCAGGAGATCACGATCGCCGGCAATTTGCGCGAGATGTTCACCGGCATCATTGCGATCGGCAATGACATCGTCGTGCGCGGCTCGCGTCAGTGCGGCTCGATCCTGATCGACGGCATGACCATCGCGGGAGATTAGCGGCGCGAGCCGGCACAGGATGCAAGCGTGGTCTCTCACGTAGCCAAGCGCCTGCTCGGCGTGGGCGGCGTTCCTCCCGGGGAAAATGCCCGCGCCTACGCCTGGGAAAAGCGGCTGCACGCGCTGATGATTGCCATCGCGATCACCGCGCTGGTCGCTTTCTATCTCACCGAATTCGCGCATGTGCGCGAGCTGTTCGTCATCGGCCACGCGCTCGAATGGCTCATCTTCTTGGTGTTTTCCGTCGAGCTGGTGTGGATGGCCTCGGTGTGCCACCAGAAGCTGCGGTATCTGCGCAACAACTGGCTCGATGTGCTGATCGTGCTGTGCGCCGGACTTGCGCTGGTTGGTGTCGAGACGGAGTGGGTCGCCGTGGT